>JANNWQ010000252.1:0-5555 GCA_031408595.1 Acidobacteriota bacterium
TTACTTATTGGCATAGTCCAGTTTGATCGAGTTCATTCCCCGCGCGATAACCCGTTGGCGGCGGACGACACGTTTCTTGTTCTTGGCCGGATTGAAGATATTCAGCGGCGACGGGATCATCGCCGACAGGTACGCGGCTTCGGCGGCGGTCAGGCCTGAAGCGGATTTGTTGAAGTAGTTACGCGATGCAGCTTCTGCACCGTAAATGCCATCGCCCCACTCGATCACGTTAAGGTATATCTCGAGTATGCGTTTCTTTGAAAGCTGACGCTCCATGAAGTAGGTGTAAACGGCCTCGCGACCTTTTCGCAGAAAGTTGCGGTCTTCTGAGAGAAAGAGATTCTTAGCGAGCTGCTGCGATACGGTCGAGGCTCCGCGTTTAAAGCTGGGCATCGGCGGTATCCAGTCGTCTTCGCTTGGTTTGCAATCCTTCTTAGGAGCATTCGCAGCCTTTGCTTCTTGCTCGCATTCTTCGCGTGATTCTTTTTCGCCCTCTTTGACGGCTTCGTCCCAAGCGGCCTCGATCGCCTTCCAGTCAAAACCGTCGTGTTCGAAGAATCGTGCATCTTCGCCCGCCAGTACGGCTCGCTGCAGATTCGGGCTGATCTGTTCCATAGGCACCCAGATCATATACTTCCGCGGTTCTTTTCCCTCAGCGGTTGCTTCGGAGATTCGATACTCGATCATCGACGACGTCGTCGGATTTTCCGTCCGCAGCCGGGAGATCGAGGGAAACGTGATCATCTCATACGCCAGCCAGACGACGATCGACCCGGCGAGTATGAGAAAAAGCATTTTGGTCCAGTACCACACTCTAAAAGGATAAGGGATAAAGGATAAAGGATAAAGGAAAGAAAGAGAGTTAGAAGCAAAGCCCTCTGCCTTGGCTTTATCCTTTACCCGTTATCCTTTATCCTTACCCCATGGCCCAGTACGACAATGTTGTAGCTGTGATCCTCGGCGGTGGAGCAGGATCGCGTTTATTCCCTTTGACGCAGGAACGCTCGAAGCCAGCTGTGCCCTTGGGCGGTAAATACCGTCTTATTGACGTTCCTGTCTCAAACTGTATAAATTCCGGGATTACTCAGATCTTTGTGCTTACGCAGTACAATTCGGCATCGCTGAATCGTCACATCTCGCAGACGTATAGGTTCTCGAGTTTCTCCACCGGCTTCGTGGAGATCCTCGCCGCTGAGCAGCGAAAGGACAGCCCGGACTGGTTTCAGGGCACGGCGGACGCGGTCAGGCAAATATTGCCGCACCTTCGTGACCGGCGTATGGGCAAGCTACTGATACTTTCCGGGGATCATCTGTATCGGATGAACTACGAGAAGTTTCTCACCCGTCACGATTCGACCAACGCCGATGTGACAATCTCGGTCATTCCCTCACGGCCGGCCGAAGCCGAGGGATTTGGTCTTTTGAAGACCGACAGTATCGGTAAGGTGCTTGAGTTCAAAGAAAAACCCAAAGGTGAGGCTCTCGAGGGGATGCGGGTTGACACGACAAAATTTGGCCTCTCGGCTGAAGAATCTGCCAGCCGGCCATATCTGGCGTCGATGGGAATTTACGTCTTTGACCACGCAAAACTTATAGAGCTACTCAGTGCCGATGAGTCGGCCGTAGATTTTGGTGGCGAGCTCATTCCGGCGGCGATAGAAAAATACAACGTGCAAGCCCACCTTTTCGACGGGTATTGGGAGGATATCGGAACGATCAAGGCATTTTACGAGGCGAATCTCGATCTCGCTTCGCCGCTTCCAAAATTCAACTTCTTCGACGCATCGGCACCGATCTACACACGAAGCAGATACCTGCCGCCGTCCAAACTGCATGATTGCGACATCGACAATTCGATGGTCTGCGAGGGCTGTATCCTCAACGGAGTCAAGGTGCGAAACTCGGTTATCGGCCTTCGCAGCCGGATCGATGCCGGAACCGTGATTGACGATTCGATCATTATGGGCTCAGACTTTTTTGAGTCGATCGGCGAGATAAAGGACAACCTCGATTCAGGCAAGCCGCATGTCGGTATCGGTGCAAACTCGTTGATCAAGCGTGCAATTCTCGACAAGAATGTGCGGATCGGAAAGAATGTGAAGCTTTTGAACAAAGAGCAGATCGATAATTTCGACGCTGCAGATGGCTCGTTCTACATTCGTGACGGCCTGATCATCGTGCCCAAGAATGCGACGATACCAGACGGCACCGAGATCTAAACGTTACTTAAGATCTTTTCTCCGAATAAACCCTTCGCGCGATCGTACGACCAAGCCCTCGCGGCCCACGCGAACTTTAACGTGCGTACGCTTTCCGGCAACACGATCGGTATTCGGGTAGTAAGCAATGCTGTAAAACTCTCGCAGCTCGCTCGCGATCTTGGCATAGGCTTCGGTCAATTTGCCCAATGAAGTGGCCGGATAGACGCGACCACCCGTGTTCTGAGCGAGGCCGTCGAGATATTCTTCGGCCTTGCGATACTCGGCCTCGGTCGTTCCCTGGGTGCCAGGCATCGTTCCAACGATCTTTGGGATAGAGATAGGAAACGGATCTGAGGCCACGGTCGGATTGGCCGTTGGTGGTGATTTTGCAGCCGTCGTGCCATTGCTCATTCGTTGTACATCCGCAAAAGTGTCATACCGGATCGGATAAATTAAGGCATCCAGTTCCATCGCATCGCTGAGATTAACAATGTCGTTCGTCCGCCGGCTTGATGTGTCGACGCCGTCGGTGAAGAGGATGATCGCCTTTCGCCCCTCGATCTGCCTCAACCGGTTATTGATAACGAGGTCAATCGCCTCATAAAGACTCGTTCCATCGTCGATCTTAGTCGATTTGATCGCTCGGTAGATCTCTTTTCTATCGCTTGTGGCCTCGCAAAGCATGTGAACATCTGCATCAAAAGAAACCACCATTACCTTGTCCTGCGGCCGCAGCTGCTCAATAAATGCGATCGCAGCCGCCTGGATATCAGCGATCTTAAACGTCGTCGAATAGCTCATATCAAGCACCAACGCGACCGTAAACGGCTGGTGTTCGTTGGAAAATAGTGCGATTTCCTGCTCAACGCTATCCTCAAATACCTTGAAGTCCTCCTTCCCAAGACCGGCAATAAATCGCCCTTTCTTATCCATCACCCGAACGGGCACGGAAACAAGCTGAGTTTCCACCTTAATGATCTCGTCATCAGTAGACCCGACAACTTCATTCGCGGGGCTTGGCGTTGGTGTGGCCGATTGGCTCTGATTTGATTTGCCTTCGGTCGGCGCAGATGGCCGACGCGACTGAGCAGCGGCACTTAGGGCGAGAAAAGTGCACAGGATAGCAATGATGGAAAAACTTCGCTTCATAGGGAGCAATGCAATTCTACGATGCTTCGACCGCAGAAAAAAGATGCAAAACCAAAATGGAGCGATCTTCGCGAATCGCTCCACCTGCTAAGATTTCCCCGATCCGCTACCGTCCGGCAATATTGCGATCCGACTGCCCGACGATGTAACTCGTTTTGGCACGAACAACAACCGTCGGACGCATCACACGGATCTTGATCTGTTTACGATCACCGACTTTTCCTACTGTCTCAGGATAATAGCCGAGCGAATATTGACGGCGAAGTTCCTCAGCGATGCCCGAGAAGGCCGCTTCTAAATTGTACATCGAGCTCGCCTCAAAGAATCGGCCGCCGCTGTTCTGCGCAAGGCGTTCGAGATACTGTTTGCCTTTGGCATAGTCCGCTTGGCTCGCACTACCGCCACCGCCGCCCGTACTGACGGTGCCGCCGGTCAGTATCGCACCTAGAATGTCCGCCATCGTCACTCGACCGCCCCGCGTCGGTTGTGGGTAATTGCGGCCTCCACCGCCACCACGTGCGTTGTAACCGGATGTGTCGTATCTGACCGGGTAAAACAAGGCATCGACTTCCTCGGTTGCTCGTAGCGTGCTCTCCATCGTCGCTCGTCGAGATGTAGTGTCAACCGCATCGGTAAATAACACTACCGCCTTGCGGCCCTGAACTCGGCTTAAATGCTGGTAGATGGTCTGATCGACAGCCTCATAAAGGCTCGTTCCATCTCCGAATTGTGCATTGCGTATCGCATTACGAAGCTGATTGCGGTTGTTAGTAGGTTCGGTGAGAACGTGAACATATTGATCGAAAGTGATCACCATCACGCGTTCCGAAGGCCGGAGTTGATCAATAAACGTGATGGCAGCATTCTGTATCTCATCGATCCGAAACTGTGTCGATGGACTGACATCGATTAGCAAAGCGACCGTAAATGGCTGTTCAACTGACTGAAAATATTCGATCTTTTGCTCAACTCCGTTCTCAAAGATCTTAAAATCACGCTGTTGCAAACCAGAGATGAATCTTCCATCACGGTCTAGCACGGACACCGGCATGGTCACAAGATTGGTCTCGACGCGAATAATCTCGTCATCGCCGCCATCGGGTGTAGCAGTTGCCGTTGGCTCAGGCCGCCTTGTTCCGCCTTGCAAAACAGGCGGGCCGGCGGGTCTCGATCCAACCGTTTCATTCTGCAAGATCGGCGGTGTCGGCGTAACCGCTACGCGAGGCCGCGTACCGGTATTTGTCTGTCCAAACACTCCAACTGCGAGCATCCCCAGTGTGGTCAATATTGCGAGCGAGTTTTTCATCGAGAATTATTCTCCGAGTTCGAAAGTTACTTTGGGGAAAGCGTCGTTATGATTAAAAACCGCGTGTTTTCGTTGCTACTAAACTTTGTCTAAAAAATCGATCGCAAGATCATGAAAACGGCGTCGGACGGAGTTGATATTTACGAATGGCAACGCGTGATTGTGCGTGCGGTTCGTGAGCAAAATAAACACCCGTTCCTTCACCGGATCGATCCACAAACTCGTCCCCGTAAACCCAAGATGCCCAAAGCTTTCCGGCGACATCTTAGTCCCGGCGGTGGAGTCAGGAGTCGAGGCAAGCTGGAAGGCGAATGAGCGATGCTCATTAAATTCAGGGGTGAAATTAGTGCGAAAAATTTCGCAAGTCTCTGGTTTAAGAAGCTGTGTGTAATTTGGTAACAATTGCTGAGCGATCTTGAAAACATCCTTCGCAGTCGAAAATAGCCCGGCGTGTCCTGCAAAACCACCCAAATAATGAGCATTTCCATCGTGTACCTCACCCCAGATCAGCTTGGTTCGGAAAGGATTTTCAGAATTTGGCTGAGCCGGTTCGTGGAAGTAACCGAGTTCCACGCACATCTGCTTTTCATACACGTTTCCCTTCTCGCTTGCGGCCGTCTGAACCTCTAAACCTTCAGGAATACCCATTGCAAAAGTATCTCGGCAATCGAGCGACTCACGAAAAAGTTCCTCCGCGTGTTTCCAAAGCGGCCCGGTGATTACGTCGATGATGGTTCCGAGAATGATGTAATTGAGATCGCTGTAACGCACCTGCTTTTCACGCTCCCTCAACAGACTCGCGATCGGGCGACGGACCTCATACGGCGATTCAGTCGTGAGATAGAGGGGAACCCAGGCAGGAAGACCGGAAACATGGCAGGCGAAGTCGGAGATCGACG
>JANNWQ010000253.1:0-8749 GCA_031408595.1 Acidobacteriota bacterium
CATACACGGTGACGTGGACAGTTAGCGTATTAGCTCAGGGGGCGGGAACGCCAACCGGAACTGTGACGATCAACGGCGGCACGGGCGGCGGAAGCTGCACGGCGGCTGTTGCAGCAGGCAGTTGCCAGTTGACACCGACAACTATCGGCGTCAAGACGATCTCGGCAACCTACAGCGGTGACGCGAACTTCAACGGCAGCGTATCGCCAGCGGCACCACCGACGACCCACACGGTCAATGTCGGAATAAGCGGAACGGTTCGCAACGGGCTGACACTGGCCCCGATATCGGGAGTCACTATCAATCTGTTCCAGATGCCGGGGGCGACGTTCATAACGTCGGCGACGACCAACGCAGCCGGGCTGTACACCTTCGCAGGCCAATTCGTTGGCCCGCTGGCGATCCAGCCGGCGGGGCCAAACCCGCCGTTCTACGATCCACAGTTCAGGAACATCCCTTCGGTTGCGACAAACGTCACCGGACAGGACTTCCTGAGTTACGCGACGATCGGTGATATACCGCGAACACTGTCGATGACGACGCAGTATGTCGTACCGGGACAAGCCGGGTCGATGCCGTTCATCCTCAACAGCCAGGGTAACGAGGTCTCGGTGTCGTTCTCGATCTCGTATGACATCAATCCGTTCTCGCAGCCGCCTGTGTTCGTCTGCGGAGCAGATGCACCTGGTTGTACGATCACCAATAACACAAGCGTGCTCGGCCGCGTAGGTGTGACTATAGTACCTGCGGGCGGATCGTTTGCG
Source organism: Acidobacteriota bacterium (assembly GCA_031408595.1). GTDB lineage: Bacteria > Acidobacteriota > Blastocatellia > Pyrinomonadales > Pyrinomonadaceae > OLB17. Next base: position 765 of record JANNWQ010000253.1, read on the forward strand.
AGACCGAACGGTGAAGACGGCGAAGCACCAAATGCACCAGGCCTCAAGGAGATCGCCAGGATGAACTTCCTGACGGTCGCGACACCGGTCATATCATCGACACCGATCACGTTCCAGAGCACACCGACGGCATTCTCGATCATCGATGCAGCCAACAATCCGCTTCTGACGGCGATCAGTGCACGAAGCGTGGTGTTTGTCATCGGCATCGAGGGCGACGTGGCGTCACGCAACGCCGGCAGCGGTGCATTGGACGCTAGTGATATCATACAGACGAGACGCTTTGTGACCGGGCTCGATACGGCATTCGTTAATACCTTTAACGAGTTCCAGAGAACTGACACGGCACCGGCCTCGAGCAAGGGTGACGGCAGACTTGACGCGACCGATCTCGTCCAGACCCGAAGGTATATTGCAACCCTCGATGCACAGCAGGGTGCCGGGGGATCCGGATTCCCGAATGCTGGAGCACGCATAACAGAGCAGAGCAAGGCCGCGGCCCCGGGCGAGATCACGGCAGGAAATGCACAGGCGACGAATAACACACGCGTCAGTGTACCTTTCAGCATGAGATCGACGGGCACAGAGACGGCAGTGAGCTTTACGGTAAGGTACAACGAGGAACGCCTCGCAAGCCCGAACGTAACACTCGCTGACGGAGCACCGGATGGAGCCATTCTGACGGTCAATACGACAGAGAAGGGCGTGATCCGTGTTCTCATCGACTCGGCCAATGTGTTCAAGGTGGCCGATCTGGCAGAGCTTGTCGACATCAGCTTTGATGTGACAAATGACGCCCCGAGCGGCAATGCACTCGTCGAGATCGAGGATCTGGTCTTCTCCGACATGGAAGCACGAGCGACCAATTCGAAGGCGACCTCAGGCACGATCTCGATCGCCGGAGCAAACCCGGCCGAGAGCGACAAACCAGCTAAGGTGAGAGATAACGAAAGAAGTGCGGAGCGCAAAGTCACACTTCCCGACACCGACCTCATCGAAGAATGGCTGAACAGGTCGACCATCGTCCTAAAACGCCCGATCAAATAAACCACAACCGCACCATCACTCGAGGACGTATCCAAGAGTAATGGTCATTTGAACTATGAACCACTTAAGGCCGTCCCTCGGGGCGGCCTTTTTCATTGATTTCTTTGAGAAACTGGAGCCAAACGTTATCATGTAGCCGTATCGCCAGACAGAGAATAGTTGGCTTGGTCCATCTAAACCCGTAGCGAGTAGATCGTATATGACATCTCAAAAATTGCTCACATTGCTCCTTAGCGGCCTTTGCTCCGTATCGGTCTTGCTCGCGTGTCAATCGAAAACGGTCAGCAGCGAAGAGACCGTTACGACACCCGCACCGGCCGCTACGCCGCGTAATAACGAACCGATCACGATCGTCGGCGTCGGCGACATCATGATGGCCTCGCCGTTCCCGAACGACAGCCGGATGCCGCCAAACGACGGTGCCGATCTACTCGCGGGATTCACGCCGATCTTGTCGGCGGCAGACATCGCTTTTGGCAATCTCGAGGGGCCGATCGTCGACACTGGGATATCAGCGAAGTGCCGGCCGGGTTCGACGCGATGTTTTGCCTTTCGCACGCCGACACGCTATGGGAAATATCTGAAGGAAGCAGGGTTTGATGTGATGAGCGTCGCCAATAATCACGCCGGTGATTTCGGACTCGCCGGACGCGTTAGCACGCAAAAGGTGCTCGACGAACAGGGCATCAAATATGCCGGCAGTCTCGATCCGCCGGCAACGATCGCGTATCTCGAATCCAAAGGCAAGAAGGTCGCCTTCATCGGCTTTGGCCACAATAATGGAATGCCGAACGTCACCGATCTCGACGGCGCGAGACAGCTAGTGACCGAGGCCACAAAAAAAGCCGATATCGTCGTCGTCTCATTTCATGGCGGAGCGGAGGGCACCAACGCTCAACGTGTACCAAACCGCTTCGAGATCTTTCTCGGCGAAAATCGCGGCAATCTACCTCTGTTTTCACGTACCGTCATTGATGCCGGTGCCGATCTTGTTCTCGGCCACGGCCCGCACGTGATGCGCGGGATGGAGATCTACAAGGAACGCCTCGTCATGTACAGCTTAGGCAATTTCGCGACCTACGGCTGGTTCCAACTTGCCGGTGAGACCGCATTGACCATGGCACTCGAAGTAAAACTCGACGCAAACGGCAAATTCCTCAGCGGCAAGATCCATTCCGGCCGTCTCGAAGGCCGCGGCATTCCCGTCCTCGACCCTTCAAACGCAGGCCTCCGAGTCGTAAGAAATCTCTCGGAAATGGACTTCGGAGCCAGCGCTCCAAAGATCGCTGACGACGGAACGATCGGCCCGAAGTAGTTATTTCTTTACTTTCTCGATGACTTTGATGATCTTGGTGGCACGATTGCGGGCCATCAGGGGGAGGCGTTCGTCGGTTGATAGTTGGGTGAGGAAGGGGACGAGATGCATGGGGTCGGAGATCTCTTTGCGGTCGATGTAGGCGTCTATCGCCTCCATCATACTTGGCGTGAGAAGTGGCTGGTTTTGACGGGCGAGGTCGATCTCGAAACGCCAGGTGTATTCATTCGAGATCCGACGGTATTCGTCCATGATGACGCGGGCATGCTTGTTGTCGGTCCAGTTAAACCGCATTGTTCGTTCGCGGCCCGCGTTCTTTAGCGTAAACTCGACATTTCCCATGTTCGAATAGTCACGCGCGTGCTGATACTCCTCAGTCGAATCCAGATAATTCAACGCCGCGAGAGCCTCGGTCAGATTCTTCATCGTCGTCGGTGACAGGTCTATGGGATCGACGATCGGTTCATCAAAGCTGGACTTCTGAAACGATATTTTCCCTTTCCCCGCAGAGTCATGCTCGACGGTGACCCGCGAATAGGTAAATCCGGGCCGGGTGAAAACGTAGGAATAATGTGGTCCCGATGACTGACCTTTCGGCGTCGGCGTGGGAGCAGTCGTCACTTCGCCGGGGCGTTCGTTACGCTTTGGCGGCTCAGGATCAGGTGTTGCCTGCGGTGTCGGTGCCGGCGTGGACGGCGGCGTCACTTTGACGGTCGGACGTTTGTTCGTCTTGCCCTTGGTCGTCTGCGCACCGATCACTGCCGCAAATGCGGTCATGGCAACGATCAACAAGCTGGCCTTGAGTATTTTCACAAGCGATTAGTTTATTCGAAATTCGGGATCATTTCACGTAACAGACACGATGACTTCGATGCGAACCCGGCTCTAGTGGTTGGCAGCGACAGGGGGAACCATTCATTCGAGTTGATTGTATGCCAAGAGTGACCACCCGCTTACGCAGGTGGTTCTCCCTTACTCAAATTTGACTGAAACGACCTTCGACACGCCGGCTTCCTGCATCGTCACGCCGTACAGAGCTCGGGCGGCTTCCATGGTGCGCTTGTTATGTGTGATGACAATAAACTGTGTCTTTTCAGACATTTCCGCGATCTTACCGGCGAAGCGGCCGACGTTCGCGTCGTCGAGCGGAGCGTCAACCTCGTCGAGCAGACAGAATGGCGACGGGCGGTATTTGAAGATCGCGAGGACAAGTGCGATCGCGGTCATCGCTTTCTCGCCGCCGGAGAGAAGCTGAATATTTTGCAGACGTTTGCCTGGCGGCTGAGCGACGACCTCGATCCCGGCCTCGAGAATGTCCTCGGCCTCCATCAGCGTCATCTCGCCGCGGCCACCGCCAAATAGCTCCATAAAGAACTGGGTAAAGTTCCCATTGATCGCCTCGAACGCATTCTTGAACCGCTCACGTGAACGCTGTTTGATCTCACGTAATGCCTCTTCTGTAGCAGCAATACTGTCAATAATATCTTGCCGTTGACTGGTGAGGAAGAGATGTCGTTCTTCGGACTCGACCAGCTCCTCGAGAGCGAGCATATTGATCGCTCCGAAGCCCTCGAGTTTCTGCCGAAGGTCATCTGCATCGCGACGTGCTGTTTCGAGAACAAAACTCTCGTCGGGCTCGATCTCGTGGAGAAGCTCGCCGAGCGGGACATTCAATTCCTGCTGGCAATTTTCGACCGTGTTCTTGAGCTCCGTAACAGCCTCGGCCTGGCGAATCTCGATCTCGGCACGTTCGTTACGAGCGTCGGCGGCACGGCGGTTGAGTTCGGCAAGCTCTTCGCTCGTGGTGTCTGAAAGCACGCGTGCGGCGGCGAGGGCATTGATCGCGTTGGTGATCTCGGTATCCTCATTCTCGATCTGGGTTCCGGCCGATGAAATACGGTCGGTGATGCCGTTGATCTCGTCGCGAAGTTCCTTGATCTTCGCATCGGCCTCGCCCAATTCGATCGTCTGCACCGAAAGCCGCGACTCGATCTCTTTGCCTTCATTCTCGACCCGACGAAGAGCCGAAACGGCCGAACGACGCCGCTCGTCGGAGGTCGCGGCGGTCATTCGTTTCTGATTGAGCTCGGCAACTGCGGCCTCGGTGCGGGCACGTGCGGTGCCGAGTTCGGCGGAAATGCGCTCCAGTGCGATGACTGCCTCGATACGGGCGGCGTCGGCGGTCTGCTTGCCGGTCGATGCGTCCGCACGCTTCTGGCGGATCTCGACGATCTCGTTCTGTATCTGGGTCGCTTCGTCAGCGACAACTTTGCGGTGCCGCTCGGCACGTTCGATCTCTTCGCGGGCCGAGTGAACCTGAATCTGTAGCCCGTGAATGCCGCGATCGACCTTGATGATCAGCGACTGCAGATCGACCATCTTGCTCTCGTTCTCGACAAGCGAGGCTCGCAACTTATCGACAGACGCGGTCGACTTTTCGATATCGGCAACAAGCTTCTTACAGTCTTTTCCGAGCTGATTGAGCTCGCGTTTGAATGCAAGGAGTGAATCGTTCTTCCCGGTCGAGGTTCGTTTGCCTCCAACCAGAAGGCGTCCACCGAGCAGCAGATCGCCGTCGTAATTGACTAAAGTCTCGCCCGAGGCCGCGTCGCCGGTAAACTCATGCACCAATTTCGCGGACATCTCACGCGGAAATATCTCCCGCATCGCCGCGGCAACGTCGCCGCTTACGCCTAGAATATCGGCGATAGTCGAGCCTTCGTCCGACGACGTTTCGCCTGCAACGGCATCGCCATTGGGCAGAACGATCATCGCCGTACGGCCTATATTGTTGGCCGTTAGCCAGGTCGAAACTCGTTTCGCATCAGCCAGCGATTCGACAACAACGGCCTCGAGAAATGGCCCGAATAGAGTCTCGACCGCAGTCTCCGCCTCGCGTGCAACATTCAAACGGTCGGCAAGCACGCCGCCGAGTTTGACGCCGATGTCCTTGGCGGCCGCAAACAGTTTCTGAACCTGCGGCGTGTAAACTGCACGTTTTTCTTCGAGTTCGTTGAGCGTTGCGAGACGATGGCGCTTTGCCGAGTGCTCGTCCTGTAGCTCTTGAAGGCTAAGCTCAGCCGCTCGCAGAGCACCGCGAGCGTCGGTCGTTATTGCAAGGAGCTGCTCTTTTTCGCCGTTAAGTCCGAAGAGCTTTTCTTCTTCAACCGAAAGATTAGCCGCTAGTTCTTCGGCTGTCTTTTTGTTTGCGACAAACGTCTCATCGGCACGCTCGCCTTCTTTACCCAAGCCAACGGAGCGGGCTTCGAGGCGTTCGATGTTGTTGTCGAGCTGGCGAGCGACCTCGTCGAAACGTCCTACCGCAGCCGTGTGCTGCATCAGCTCGTTGCGAAGCTGTTCGAGCGAGGTCTCGATCATCGCCAAAGCCTCGGCCTCGCCGCGGTGCATATTCTCGGACTCGCGAAGCGCCGACTCGGCCTTGGCGTGTTCGCCGCTCTCGTGCTCTTCTTCTTTTTTCAGCCGCTCGAGCTCGATGGCGAGTAATTCGAGACGCTGTGTACTCGCCGCGATATCTACACGCAGGGCTTCGCAGCGATTATTCAGGCTGACGATCTGGTCGGATTTGTAAATGTGCTCACGCTCGGCACGGTCGCGCTCCAATGCGTTGTTGGCGTGGATGCGGCGAAGCTCGGCGAGGCTTTCCTCGGCGGCACGTGCCTTCTGCGTGGACGCTTTTGTCGACTCTTCTTTTGCCGCTACGTCAGCCAGCAGCTTCGTCTCCGCTTCACCTGCGGTAACTAATTGAATCTTTAACGACTCGGAAAGGTCGGAGAGATAACGCCCCTCAGCTGCGTATAACTGACGCAAAAGGCTGCGAAACTCTTCCTGTAAGATCTTGAAGCGACGCGTCTTTGCGGCCTGACGACGAAGCGAATTTACACGAGTCTCGACTTCAGAAACGATATCGTAAATACGCCCAAGATTAGTTTTAGCAGATTCTAGCCGAGATTCGGCGGCCCGTTGGCGGGCACGGAATTTTGAAATTCCAGCGGCTTCCTCGATCAGGCTTCGTCTATCAGCGGGCTTCGCCGAAAGTATCTGCCCGATGCGGCCCTGCTCGATGATCGCGTAATGAGCCCCGGACAAACCAGTACCCGCGAAAAGATCCGTGATGTCGCGAAGCCGACAAGTGCGTCCGTTAAGCTGATACTCGCTCTCGCCCGACATATAAAGGCGACGCGTAACCGAGACCGCCTCACCCGGTGCAAAATCCAATGCAAACGAACGCGGTCGCCAGTGACGCTTGGTCTTGACCTTGGTCTCGACAACCTGTGCCGACCCGACGGTCATTGCTTTGACAGTCTCGACAGCCTCGGTTTCACTTGCCTCGCCGTCAATTTCTACAGGCTCGATCTCTGCAACTGTATCTATCGCTGCTACTTCTTCCCCTTCGATCTCGTCGCCGACCTCTTCGATTCCCTCGATCTCGGCCATGTCGACGGCCGCCTCGTCTATGCCCGAAAGAGCTTCGTCGATGTCTCCGAGTTCGTTCGCGTCTATGTCAAAGACCGTGTCGTCGCGGACCAGATGCAGCACAACCTCGGCCATGCCGCCCGGTTTGCGTGTCTTGGTCCCGGCAAAAACGACATCTTTCATCTCGCCGCCGCGCAAGGATTTCGCCCGTTGCTCACCAAGCACCCACGACATTGCATCAGACACGTTCGACTTGCCGCAGCCGTTCGGCCCGACTACGGCGGTGATGCCGCTGCCGGTGAAAACGATCTCGGTATAGTCCGCAAATGACTTAAAACCGGTTATCTCTAGGCGCTGAAGCTTAAACATCCTATAGTGCTACTGAATTGGAAGAGTACTATATTTTGTTGTATTTGGGGTGTTATGTCAACCTTAAATAAGCTCGTCACCGACACTTCTCAGGCCCTGTTTTTCGGCTCGCTCGTTGTCTAGTTCGGTGAGTACGTCAAGGAGGAAATTCGTGTTGCTTGAGATGTTGATGATGACGGGGAACTCGTGGCCCGATACATTGAATTCGAATGTCCCGCTGTTTATCTCGATGATGTCTCGAAACGCGGTATGGCCGTTGGTGCCGTTGCATTCGGCGTCGACGATCTTGCCGTCATTGAACGATACATTGCCGAGATGCATGTCGGATTTGATGAGCAGCAGGCCGGTCATCTTGCCGCTCTCGATCACCTGAACGGCGTCGAAGATGCTTACAAATGCGAGATTTCCGGCAAAGGTCACGTCGGTGCGGACTTTTTGCGGTGTGTGGTCGCGATTGCTCGCAAATTCAGGCCGTCGGGCACGGCGGATCGCCTCGAGGCCGGGAGCGACCGAAATACGGGGATCAAGCAACTTCGCCTCCTGAAGACGGTCGTAGGCGAGGTCAAAATCCTCACGATTGATGTAGAGGCTAACGAGCGCGAGGCACTGCTTGGCCGCCTCGTTCAGATTCTTCTGCTTAACGCAGATGTCGCGCATCTTCTCGCGCAGCGAAATGGAGCGCGGCGAACGCTCAAGCGACGTTCTCAGCAGATCGAACGCCTTTTCGGGCGAACTGTATTTAATAAACAGATCGGCGTCCAGCAAAACCGACTCAATAGTCGTCTCGGTAACAGGCGCCTGCGGCTCAGCTATTCCAACG
>JANNWQ010000254.1:0-11648 GCA_031408595.1 Acidobacteriota bacterium
CTGCAGGATCAGATCCCGGCGGCAATTCTGCTCTTCGAACGCGCCGTCGCGTCCGACCCAAGCTCGGCCCGGGCCTATCGTTTGCTCGGTGAAGCCTATCTGCAAGCCAAACGCGGCACCGACGGCCTCGCCGCTCTCGACGAAGCTCTTCGTATAGACCCGCAGGGCATGGCCGAATGCCACTTGCTCAAGGCCCGTCTCTACGACCTCGCCGGTGCCAAGCCGCTTGCGTCGGTCGAATACAAAGCTTTTCTCGCCAAAGTCTCGGATCATCCTGATAAGAAGAAGTTCGAGAAGTACGTCAAAGAGAATCCTGTTAAATAAAAGATGTCCCATGTTCCAGGGTGGAACGCTGGAACACATGAACGGGTGGAAAAAACTTCTTTGAAGGTGTCGAATTGCTATTGGGGTAGAGAGCAGGGCCGCTTGCAAGGCTGAGGAAACATGAATAACTCCAGCTTTGCTCCACAAAATGTAGTATCGGCCCTGCTTGGGTTGTCAAAAGTCCGAATCGACCAGTAAATCCTGAAATCCTTCGAGAACTTAAACGGCCCTAGTCATGGGCACGTTTACCTCGTTCTTGTCGGCAAACTCGATTGCCTCATCATATCCCGCATCGACATGGCGGATCACGCCCATTCCGGGGTCGGTTGTTAACACTCGCTCGATCCTCTTAGCTGCTTCGGGCGTGCCGTCGGCGACGATGACCTGGCCGGCGTGAAGCGAATAGCCGATGCCGACTCCGCCGCCGTGGTGGAGTGAGACCCATGTGGCGCCGCCGGCGACGTTGATCATGGCGTTGAGATAGACCCAGTCGGCGATGGCGTCGGAGCCGTCTTTCATGGCTTCGGTTTCGCGGTTGGGCGAAGCGACGCTGCCGCAGTCGAGGTGGTCGCGACCGATGACGATCGGGGCTTTTAGCTCACCGCTAGCGACCATTTCATTGAGTTTTAGACCGGCTTTTGCCCTCGCCCTGTAACCGAGCCAGCAAATGCGTGCCGGCAGGCCTTGAAATTCGACCTTTTCCTGCGCCAGTGTCAGCCATTTGGCGAGATGGTCATCTTCGGGGAAGAGATTCATGATCGCTTCGTCGGTTTTGTAGATGTCCTCTTTGTCGCCGGAGAGAGCGACCCAGCGAAACGGGCCTTTGCCTTCGCAGAACAACGGGCGAATGTACGCGGGCACGAATCCGGGATAGTCGAAGGCGTTCGCGACGCCGCTATCTTTTGCTCGCTGCCTGAGATTGTTGCCGTAATCGAAAACGATCGCACCACGACGTTGGAATTCAAGCATCGCTTCGACATGCTTTGCCATGCTGTCCATAGCGGCTTTTTCGTAGGCGGTTTGATCGGTTTTGCGGAATTCGGCGGCTTGTTCGACATCGTAACCAACCGGAATATAGCCCATCAGCACGTCGTGAGCCGACGTCTGGTCGGTAACGACATCGGGTATAACGCCCCGCTCAAGCAATTGCCAAAGAACCTCGGCCGCGTTGCCGCAAAGAGCGACCGACTTTGCTTCTTTTGCTTCGACCGCCGCGTTTATAAGCTCCAACGCATCGTCAAGGTTCTTCGCCGCGACATCGACTTGCTTGAGTTGCAAACGTCGTTCGATACGCCACGGATCGACATCGACGAGCAGTCCGACACCGCCATTAAAAGTGATCGCCTGTGCCTGAGCTCCGCCCATCTCTCCGAGGCCTGCAGTCAAAACAAGCTTTCCTGCGAGCGTTCCCCAACCGTGTTGGCGTGCGAGCGAGCCGAACGTCTCATACGTGCCTTGCAAGATGCCTTGCGTTCCGATGTATATCCAACTTCCGGCGGTCATCTGCCCGTACATCATCAGACCGTCCCGTTCGTATTGGTCAAATTGCTGCTGCGTCGCCCAATGCGGGACGATGTTCGAATTCGCAATCAAAACACGCGGTGCGTCTGTGTGTGATTTGAACACGCCAACCGGTTTTCCTGACTGGATCATCAGCGTCTCGTCCTCATTTAACTCGCGTAGTGACTTCAATATCGCGTCGTAACATTCCCAATTCCGCGCCGCTTTCCCGCGTCCGCCATAGACGATTAAATTATCCGGGTCGAACGCGACATCAGCGTCGAGATTGTTCTGTATCATCCGATACGCGGCCTCGATCAGCCAGTTTTTGCATGATAATTTGGTGCCGGTTGGTGCCTTGATAACTCTGCTCATAGGTATTTGAGATTATGATAGCGTCAATTCGTTTCCGGTAAAAACGTGGTAACATTTTCGGTATTTCATCGTAAGGAATTAAGTATGAAAACAACAATAAATATTATCGCAATCTTTGCAATGAGTGCTCTTGCGGCGATCTGTGGTTTTGCTCAAACGCCGGAGAAGCAAGTTAATTCGGCGTTCGACGCGGCTTTGGCGACAAAAGCCGGTGCGGACGACTACGGGATGAGGAGCTACATCTTTTGCATCCTGAAAACCGGACCGAAAGACGCTTTGATCACGGACAAGAAGCAACGTGACGAGATTTTCGCGGGCCATATGGCAAATATGAACCGGCTCGCGGGCGAAGGCAAACTCGCTCTTGCCGGGCCGTTTGGTAAGAACGACCGCCAATATCGCGGTCTCTTTATTCTGGCGGTCGCGACGGTTCAAGAAGCTCAAAAGCTGGTCGACACCGACCCGGTGATCAAATCGGGAATGATGGTTGCCGAGTTAACTCCTTGGTATGGCTCAGCCGCGACGATGTTGGTCAACGAGAACCATAAGAAGATCGAGAAGAAAAGCTTCTAAATGACTGAAGTCGATCTGATAATTCATAACGCCGGACAGCTCGTCACGTGCGCTTCCGGCGGCAAGCCGAAGCGCGGTGCGGCGATGCAGGACGTTGGGATCATTGCTAATGGAGCTGTTGCGATCGCGGATGGGAACTTTGTCGGCGTTGGTTCGTCGAGCGAGATTCTGGCGGCGTTTACCTCAGATGAAGCGATCGATGCCGAGGGCCGTGTCGTTTGTCCGGGCTTTGTCGATCCGCACACGCACATTGTTTACGCGGGCGACCGTCTGAATGAGTTTGAGTTGAAGATCAAAGGTGCCGAATATCTCGAGATTCTCGCAAACGGCGGCGGTATTGTCTCAACAGTCCAACACACGCGGGAAGCATCGTTTGAAAGTCTCGTCGAACAAAGTCGAGCACGTCTCGACAAGATGTTCGCGTGTGGAACAACGACCTGCGAGATCAAAACAGGTTATGGGCTCGACACCGAATCTGAATTACAGATGCTGCGCGTGATCGAGGAACTCGACAAAACGCACGCTATTGACATCGTGCCGACGTTCCTCGCAGCTCACACGGTGCCACCGGAATTCAAAGGCAACACAGGCGGCTATGTCGGGCTGATCTGCAACGAAATGCTGCCGCTGGCGTGGAAATGGTACGAGCAATCTCACTTCTTTTCGAACGACACTCCATTTTTTGCAGACGTATTCACCGAAAAGAACGCCTTTGATCTCGAACAATCGCGTCGCATACTTACAGCCGCAAAGGCTCTCGATTTTAAGCTCAAGGCACACGTCGATCAGTTTACAAATCTCGGCGGATCGCGGATCGGGATAGAATCCGGAGCGGTATCCATCGATCACCTCGACGCGATCTCCGACGAAGAGATCACCGAACTTGCGGCGAGCGACACTATTGGGGTAATTATTCCGACCGAGAATTTCAATGCGGGGAAAACTCAATTCACCCCGGCTCGCAAACTGATCGATGCCGGCTGTGCGGTCGCCCTCTCGACCGACTACAATCCGGGCTCTGCACCGTGCCCGTCGATGCCGATGGCGATGGCTATTTCTTGCCGTTATCAAAATCTTCTACCATCCGAGGCGATGAACGCGGCGACGATAAACGCGGCGTTTTCGATCGGAACGGGAGAGAGTTGCGGATCGATCGAGTCGGGAAAACAGGCTGATCTGTTGTTTTGGGATTCGGAAGACTATCGAAGCATAGCGTACGAATTCGGAGCGATGATGCCGGAGATGATCTTCAAGAATGGTAAGATGCTGTTAGGTGGAACAAGGCCATGACTGCAAATCCAGTACCCAAGATGACACTCGAAGAATATTTCGAGTTCGACAAGAACGCGGAAGGCAGATTTGAGTATTTTGACGGAAAGCTTTTCGAGATGAGCGGCGTCTCACCGAACCATGCTCGAGTCGAGCGAAATCTGACGGTCAGGCTCACAGACCTCGCATTCGACAAAGGCTGCGAGGTTTTTGTCTCGAATTTGAGAGTCAAGATTCCTACGATGTCGTTTTATCGGTATCCAGATTTGTCAATCGTTTGTGGAAAAGCGGAATTCGTTCAAGTCGCCGGACTCGATTGTCTTTCGAATCCGATCCTGATTGTTGAAGTACTTTCGGAATCAACCGAAAAGTTTGACCGCGGCGGAAAATTTACCGAATATAAACCGATACCGAGTTTCTCGGAATACCTGCTCATTTCCTCGATGTCAGTCAACGTCACTCTTTATCAAAAGCAAAACGATCGATTTTGGTTTTATAGTGAATATGTGGCCGGCGAGAGCTTTCATCTGAATACGCTCGACATAGACATCTCCGTCGACGAACTGTACACATCCGTCGATTTTTCTTTGCCCGCAGATGAGTGAAATAGTCCTCGATGGCGAAAGCCTTACATTTGAACAAGTGATTTCCGTGGCATACGGCAAGCCGGGCGAGCCGCGTGTTGCTTTATCAGAGACCGCGAAGACTGCGGTCAACCGTGCGGCGGCGGCGGTGCAGACTTTGCTTGATCGTGGCGAGGTCGCTTACGGCATCACGACTGGTTTTGGCGCTTTTAAGGACAAGATCATCAGCCGCGAAGAGGTTGAGCTGCTACAGCGAAATATCGTTGTGAGCCACGCCGTTGGTGTTGGTGGTCCGTTTGATACGCCGACTGTGCGGGCGATCATGTTGATACGGGCGAACACGTTGGCTCGCGGGTTTTCTGGTATTCGGCTTGAGACGCTTGAGTTGATATTGGAATGTCTGAATCGCGGAGTTCATCCAGTCATTCCTGAGAAGGGAAGCTTGGGTGCGTCGGGTGATCTCGCACCGCTCGCTCATTTTGCGTGCGTTTTGATCGGCGAGGGCGAGGCGGAATTTGACGGGGAAGTGATGAGCGGCAGCGTAGCTCTCGAACGTGCGGGACTCGCTCCCGTGACGCTTGCTGCTAAAGAAGGCCTGGCTCTTACCAATGGGACGACGGTGATGACCGCAGTTGGTCTTCTCGAAACTGCAAAAGCTACGCGGCTCGCTGAGCTTGCTGATATCAGCGGCTGCATGAGTCTTGAAGCTTTGCACGGCACCACGTCGGCCTTTGACGAGCGGATACACGCGCTGAGACCGCACCCACGACAGATAGATTGCGCACGGAATCTGCGTGAGATCCTCGACGGGAGCGAGCTGGTCCGCGATTTTGACCCGTCGAATGTTCAAGATGCGTACACGCTACGGTGTATGCCTCAGGTTCACGGCGCGTGCCGCGACGCGATCGCGTATGCCGAATGGCTGATCAAGCTTGAGCTGAATGCGGTGACGGATAACCCGCTGATTTTCGTGAGTCGGGAGTCGGGAGTCGAGAGTCGAGAGTCCGAGGATTTGACTCCCGATTCTAAGATCGAAGTCATCAGCGGCGGCAATTTCCATGGCGAGCCGCTGGCATTGGCCTTTGACTATCTGACGATCGCGCTTGCCGAGCTTAGCAACATCGCCGAACGCCGCATTATGCGTCTTACCGACGAGGCATCAAATGCCCATGTGCTGCCAGCGTTTCTGACCGAACACGGCGGGTTGAATTCCGGCTTTATGATCGTCCAGTACACGGCCGCCGCTCTTTGTACGGAGAATAAGGTGCTCGCGCATCCGGCGAGTGTTGATACCATACCTTCGTCGGCAAATGTCGAGGATCACGTGTCGATGGGATTGACGGCGGCGTTAAAGCTGCGGCAGGTCGCGGAGAATTTTGCACTCGTATTGTCACTCGAATTGCTTTGTGCGGCGCAGGGAATTGATTTCAGACAAAAGCGAATCGGTCCAGGCAAAGCTCTCGGTCGCGGGACGGTTCCGGTCTATTCGGCGATCCGCGAACGCATTCCGTTCATCGAACGCGATGAGTATATGAAGCCGCACATCGACGCGGCGGCGGATTACGTCGAGGAGTTTGTCCATGGGCAATAGCAATGTGTCGGTATTCACGCGGTTTGCGCGTTGGGCGGCAAATATCACCGGCAAACCGGCCACGTTCCTCACGGCGGTCACGATAATTGTCGTATGGGCACTGACTGGCCCGCTTTTTGGCTTTAGCGACACGTGGCAGTTGGTGATAAATACGGGCACCACGATCATCACATTTCTGATGGTGTTTCTCATTCAGAACACGCAGAACCGCGATACCGAGGCGTTGCAGATCAAGCTCGACGAGCTGATCCGCTCATCTCGAGGAGCGCGAAACGCCGTTCTCAACCTCGAAGAACTCGATGAAAAGGAACTCGACGCGATCCGTCAGGAATATCTCGATCTTGCTGAACACGCCAGCCAACATCTGACAAAAAAGAAGCACCGCGAACAATAATGAAAACCATTTTAGTAATAAGCATTGCCTTTGCTGGTATCGGCTGTTTGGCGATCGGGGCGAACACAAACAACGTCACCGCCGGGCAAGCTGTTGAAACACCTATGGAAACACCTGTGCGCGGAGATTTTTACAAGAATCTGCCAAAAGATTTCGAATCGCCGACGGATGACGCCGGAAGATTGCTGTTGCGCGAATACGGTGCGGTATTTGTTACCTGCGGAGGTGCGACGCCGCCGAAGAAGGTGGTGTATCGTGACGAAGAAGATGTTCTCGCTTTTCAAAACACATTAGAAAGCACCACCGCTACTATCGGCGGAATACGGATCGAGTTGCAGACTGCTGCGATAAATTCCCTCAAAGCCGCGATCGCCGAAGCCGCGAAGTCAGGTCTATCGATCGGCCCACGCGGTCCCGACAGTGCTCGTCGCGGATACAATCAGACCGTCACCCTATGGGCGAGTCGAGTAAATCCTGGGTTAGTTCACTGGGTTCGCAAACGCCGCGTCACACAGTCTGAGGCCACCCGAATCAAATCGCTCACGCCTTACGAACAGGTTCCCGAGATACTCGAGCTCGAATCGCAAGGCATCTTCTTCGCCAAATCACTCGACAAATCCATAATCTACAGCGTCGCCCCGCCTGGAACGTCGCAGCATTTATCCATGCTCGCTCTCGACGTAAAGGAATTTGATAACGAGCAGGTTCGGGCAATCCTCGCCAAACATAGATGGTTTCAAACCGTCAGTTCGGATCTGCCGCATTTCACCTATTTAGGTGTAGAGGAATCCAAGCTACCAGGTCTTGGCCTAAAGAAAGTGACCAACTCGGGCAGAACCTTTTGGGTTCCCGATGTGTAAACGAGAAGTGTGCGATAGCGAACATACAGACTCAATCTCTCCTGGTATCTTCTCTTTGGAAGGTATTTAGGAGAATAAAAAATGGTTTCTTTGCTAATTTGGTTGCTTTTGGGATTTTTGGCAGGCTATTTGGCCAAGTTTATCTTGCCCGGACGCGACGGCGGCGGCGTTATCATGACAACGATCATCGGAATTCTCGGTGCCGTCGTCGGCGGATTCATGGGGAGATATTTGTTTGGATATCCGATGATAAGTTCGTTCGACAACATCGGCGACAATATCCCGAGTTTTATATCTTCGATAATCGGAGCGATCGTGGTTCTGGCAATTTTTCGCCTGGCACGAGGCCGCGGTCTGGGCCGATAGATCTTAGCGAATTCTGTATTTACGACACAAATCAGGTATCAACCGTGATCGCCTTGTGTAGGAGGTCACATTGTACGCTAGCGCACGGTCTACGTGAGGAGATTGGGGCTATCCTTAGGAACCTTCACGGAAAACCGAGGTGTAATAGTATGAAAAATTTTAACTTATACGTATTGGCTATCCTTATCAGTTCGTTCTTTTTCGCGTGTAATCAGAATCAGCTTCCGGAGACCGCAAATGTTGGTTCGAACCCAAACAGCATACCCGCGACCGAGGCCGCGATTGATGGCGAATACTGGGCGAAAGATAATTTTGATCTTGAACGGGTCGGCAATCTGTTGGAACGCTCGAATAGCCCCGAGGAGTTTGAACGGTACCTAAATTCCGACGACGGCATTAATAATCTTGACCTCAATGGCGATGGCTATGTCGATTACATCAGCGTGGACGAGTATCGCGATCGTGGAGAAAACGAGCGCGGCCTTTCGTTGTATTCAAGATACGGTGAGAATAATGTTCAGGAGTTGGGAACGGTTCTTTTTTACCGCGATGATAACCGGTCGCCCGGAGCGCGGCTCTTACTGACCGGAAACGAACAGCTCTACGGTGATAATCGTTACTACGAAACAAACTGGCTGGACAAGACGATCGGCATCGTCAGCCAATTGTTTGGCCAACGCGACAATTATTATCGTTCGCCTTATTCGTATAATAACTACCCTGACTATTACCAGTCTTATCAGGTTATTGAGACGCCTGTTTACCGGAGTCGAATAGCGCAGCTTTATCCGCAGCCAGTCTTCGTTTACACGACGAACCCAAACTTTATCACCAAGGTAAAGATCAAATCGCCAAATAACGGACTGCATTTAGGTCAGATATATGCGAAACTTGCCAAACCGACCAAGGATCAGGCAGATTTCATTAGAATCAATCCAACGAGGCCGAAGCCGGTAAAGTTTGATAAAGATGAAAAGGGCGGACGACAGGATGACAAGCTAATGGATTCGGCTAAGCCGAGCAAACAGCCAAACGACATTCGCAGAAATGAAAACCCGGCGGGTAAACCTGTCAAAGTTGATAAATCCGGCGGAAAAGGCTCAAAGCCGGATAATGGCGGGCCGAATAAAGGAAAGGGGAAAGGGAAACCTTAGAATCGCTTTTTGAACAGCATTTGGTACAAAAAGGCTTTGCTCGCAACCCGGCAAAGCCTTTAAGTTTTTGGTACACCCGGCAAGATTCGAACTTGCGACCCTCTGATTCGAAGTCTCGCAAAGAGCTTTTTCGCTGTTCGTCCTTCAGCCCAAATACGCATGATTCGGACGCAAACAGCGGCAGGAAGCTCGCTATTCTACAGAGACCGGCACATGGCTATTTTGCGGTTGTGACGTACATCACTCATATATCCTGAAAAACTGGTGTATTCTGTGGGCAGTGCTCATTCGGGTCTTAACTCTTTTCCTACTTTTCAACGTCGGCGGCGGCGTGGTGTCAGGGACACAGCTCCATACATTGAGCGGCAAGATGATGAAATGTTGCGATAAGGCGAAAAGTAAGGACGCTTCGCCAGCTGCGAATGCAGCTGATACGTGCTGTGCGGTCAACTGTTCTGAATCGGTTCCGACCCCGTCGAGCGCATCGGTTAACTTCTCACGGTCTAACGCTCAGATTTCGACCTCGATAGCCGAACAGATCGCGGCTTTATTTCCGAAGGAAACCACTCTTCTTTCGAAAGCACCTCAGGTTTCGCGTGAGATCCTCTCGCGAACATTCCAACACAAATACATCCGACACAAGTCGCTCTTGATCTAGTTCCGATGGTGTAGTGCTCCTGTTTTTCCGCGAAATGCCCTTTTTTTATGTTTCGGTGTGTTTTAGCACACTGACATACAGGAATCGGTACTGTCATACTGTTTCAATTTAAACTAAGGAGATTAGAGAATGAGAAAGACTATTCATTTTATTCGCTCTATTACACTTTTTGCCGTCGTTGCGTTCGCAGCAGGCTGCGGTTCGGCGAACAATGCTGGCCCCGGAGCTCCGTCCGTTGGCAAGACAATCGCGACCGGTACGGCGGGGAATAACTTGACCGTGACGCTCGCGAACGCGGACGGTGTTCTGCGAAAAGGTAAACAGGAGTTCTCTCTAACCTTCACCGATAGTGCTGGAAAGACTATTGATGTCGGGGCAGCGGGACTCAACTATCGGATGGCGGCAATGGGCTCGATGGCAGAAATGAATAATTCTGCGACCTTGACGACGACCGGAACGCCGGGAGTATATAGCGGGAAAGTAAATCTCGATATGGCCGGTGAATGGCAGGCCCAGATCACGTATGAAGGCCCGGCTGGAAAGGGTAAGGCGAGTTTGCCAATTAGCGCCCAGTAAACGCGTTAAGGTCGAAACCAACAAACAGTCATGATCAACTGGCTTATTGAATGGTCGTTGAACAACCGGATAATCGTAATTGCAATTTATATTGCATTGGCGTTAGCGGGCTATTACGCGCTTGTAAAGACCCCGATCGATGCCATCCCGGACCTTTCGGATAACCAAGTCATAGTTTTTACCGATTGGGCCGGGCGTTCGCCGCGAGAGGTCGAGGACCAGGTAACTTATCCGCTTGTGACGAGTCTTCAGGGGCTGCCGGGAGTTCGGACCGTCAGGGCAAGCTCCGCCGTCAGCTTCTCGATGGTCAATATCATCTTTGAGGATAATGTCGATCTTTATTGGGCTCGGACACGAGTGCTGGAGCGCCTAAACCTCGTCACGAAACAATTGCCTGAAGGCGTCGTGCCAACGCTGGGCCCGGACGCGACCGGTCTTGGCCAGGTATTTTGGTACACGCTCGAATCGGACGAGATGAGCTTGCGCGATCTGCGTACGCTGCAGGACTGGTTCGTGCGTTACCAGCTCAATTCAACGCCCGGAATCGCCGAAGTGGCGACGGTCGGCGGCTTTGTCCAGCAGTATCAAGTGGACATAGACCCGAATAAGCTTCGCGCCTACAACATGCCGTTATCCAGGGTGGTCGAGGCGGTTGAACGGTCGAATAACAATGTCGGCGGAAACGTCGTCGAACAGGGCGGCGAATGGGCCATTGTTCGCGGTATCGGGCTGGTTGAATCGGTCGCGGATGTCGAAAATATCGTCGTCGGCTCGCAGAACGGAACTCCGATCTACGTCCGAAACCTCGGCGAGGTCAAACTCGGCAACGCCTTACGGACAGGCTCGCTTGATAAAAACGGCAAGGAAGCGGTCGGGGGCGTCGTCATCATGCGCTATGGCATCAGCGCGCTGGAGGCGATCGAGAACGTCAAGAAAAAGATCGAGGAGATCAAACCCGGTCTGCCGCCGGGCGTTCGTCTGGTCTCATTTTATGACCGCACCGATCTGATCAATCGCACAGCCAACACCCTCACATGGGCCTTGACCGAGGAGTTCATCCTCGTAACACTTGTCAATCTGATATTCCTCGCTCATTTTCGTTCGACCCTGATAGTTACGATACCTCTTTTGCTTGCCGCGCTTGCCGCGTTCCTCCTGATGTATATCTTTGGGATCACGTCAAACATCATGTCGCTCGCCGGTATCGCGATCGCCGTTTCAGACCTCGTGGATGCTGGAATTGTCGTGACTGAAAATGCTTATCGAGCGATCGAGAAGGAGGGAGTGAGCTTTTCCGACAGAAAGCGTGTTTGGGAGATAGTGCTGGACGCGACAAAGATGGTCGGGCGCCCGATCGTCGCGTCGATAGCGATCATTGTTATCGCCTTTATCCCTGTCTTTGCATTAACGGGACAAGAAGGAAA
>JANNWQ010000255.1:0-3212 GCA_031408595.1 Acidobacteriota bacterium
TGGTCAATAAATCCGAAAGTTTCCGTTCATACTGTTCGCCCCACAGCGATTTGTTGGTGCGGGCATCCACGAGCTCGACCGTGATGTTCAGATTGTCGCCCCGCTTGGTGAGGCGTCCGGTCATCACCGCATCTACGCCAAGTTCGGAGGCGATCTTTGCGACATCAGTCGATGCTCCTTTGTAACGCATCACCGAACTCGTCGGGCTAACCCGCAGATCAGGTATCTGCGTCAGCCGAAAGATCACCGATTCTGCCAAACCGTCCGACAAATAATCCGTGTCAGCATCGGAATTCCTATTCTCAAACGGCATTACCGCGATGGAATTGATCTGTTTGGAACCAGACGCTGAGAAGTATCGGTAGCCGAAGAATCCGCCGGCTGCTAGAAGCAAAGTCAATAATCCAGCCGCGAGATATTTAGTTTTCGGATTGCTCGCCACTGTTTGATTTGTTGTCGTTTGATTGATCTCATCCAATGTTGTCGCTTGCAGGATCTGAGTTTGCGGCTCTGGTTTGTTAGGCGAAGCGGTTCGCTCCATTAGATTCTTGAGTTCTAATTCCTGCTTCACCTCCCTAAGATCATTACCGACGTCTTTGATTGTTTGATAACGCTCATCTCGATCTTTTCGCAGACATTTGTTGATGAGTTTAGAAATTTCAGTTGGAACGTCCGGACCTAAAGGCTTTGCTTCCTTATGCAAGATCGCCCCGATCATTTCCAGGGCATTTTCACCTTCAAACGGAAGCTGTCCCGCGATCATTTCATACAGCACGACACCAAAACTAAAAATATCGGTCCGTGCGTCAACCTCTTTACCTTTCGCCTGCTCGGGCGACATATAGTTTGCCGTTCCGATTATCATTCCCGGCATTGTTGGCGATTTTATTGCGGTAGCATCCTCGCTCGAATCGCTCGCGGAGGTTGAGGAAGCAGACACTTTCGCAATTCCAAAATCAAGGATCTTCACCAACCCATTCGCCCGAATCATCACGTTATCCGGCTTGATATCACGATGAACGATTCCCGCGAGATGTGCTTCGTCGAGAGCCGACGCAACTTGTATCGCGATCTCGAGCGCCGACCTGTAATTCAACGGATTCGCTCTTGCATACTCGCCCAGAGTCTTTCCGTCGATAAATTCCGTCGCGATAAAATGCGTCCCCTCAGATTCGCCGATCTCATAGATGGTAATGATATTCGGATGATTCAACGCCGACGCAGATTGAGCCTCCCGGACAAAACGTCCCATTCGGTCTTTATTTTCCGCGAATTCGGCAGGCAGAATTTTTAACGCCACCTGTCGATTTAGCTTTGTATCCTGAGCGAGAAAAACTTCGCCCATTCCGCCCTTGCCGATGGCTGAGACAATTTTGTAATGCGACAGTTTTTCGCCGGATGTTAGCATTTGATTTGAGTACGAAATTATAGCATTGCCAAGGCCGCTCTATCTCTCCGCCATAGCGGTAGACGGGGATCGTCAGATAAGTATCGTATGGGTTTCCGTCTAAGATGAAAATTAGCCTACTCCTTTTCAATTTTCTTGGCGTTCTCTATACTTGCTACAGATGGCAGGTGTTGGGAATTGAAAACTGAACTACAGCGAAGTGATGCATCAGCGGCGGACTTTCGGTTTGCGATCGTGGTTAGCCGTTGGAATAGCGAGTACACATCGCGGCTCGAGAACGGCGCCCGGCAGGCTTTGGCGGAGGCCGGGGCTGGCGAAGACGCGGTCGTGACGTTTCATGTGCCGGGGGCGTTTGAACTGCCTTTCGCTTGTCAGCAGGCTGCCAGAGATGGCGATTTTCACGCCGTGATCGCTCTAGGCGTTGTTATTCGCGGCGACACACCGCATTTTGACTATGTCGCGGGCGAGGCTGCACGCGGTATAATGAATGCGTCGCTCGAGACGGGTGTTCCGGTGATGTTTGGCGTGATCACTGCTGACACTATCGAGCAGACCGAGGCCAGATGCGGCGAAGGCGTTGATAACAAAGGCTACGAAGCCGCGATCTCGGCCGTCGAGATGGCCAACCTGATGCGGGATATGAAGATCCGCCGGGAAGAAGCAAGGGGTCCGTTTTAGGTTTTTTAGATGGCAATTGACAAAGCAGAGAAGAGTTCCGGGACGAGGCATAAGGCACGAGAGTGCGCACTGCAGATGCTGTTTTCGGCTGACATGGCCGGTTCGGTTGGTGAAACGCTCACGCGTGACTATTGGAACGAACTCGGTGACGCCGCGATCGACGACAAGACCCGCGAATTCGCCAACGAACTCGCCATCGGCACGCTCGAAAACGTCGCCGCCATCGACGACCGCATCCGCACCCGCGCCGAACACTGGCGCATCGAGCGTATGGCGATCGTTGACCGCAACGTTCTGCGGCTCGCAGTTTACGAATTTCTCTACCGCGACACGCCCGACACCGTCGTCATCAACGAGGGCCTGGAGACCGCACGACGATTCTCAACCTACGAAGCGACACAGTTCATCAACGGCATCCTCGACGCGATCAAGCAGGATCTTAAGAAGGCCAGCGGCGACAAACATGCTGAGGCATCGACGAGCTAAACACCTTCCTCCAAATAACTTATGAGATCGATCGCGGTTCTGGCCTTGATGATCGTAGCCTTCGCCACGGTCGGCCGCGCTCAGGCATTACCCGACAAGATCCGCGGATATAAGGTCGAGAATGTCCCTCTCAAGACCAGCAATACGATCCCTGAAGGCAGCAAATTCTCCGACGAATTCGATCTCTACATTCAACTCACCAAACCAAAGATCTCGATGCGCGGACTGCTCTCTGCGTCGATCGATGTTGGAGCCGATATGGTCGCGACCAAGCAATCTGGCGAGATCGACTTTGTGTCATTTCACGATGTCCGCGTAAACGGTATCGCTATCGAGATCGAAGAATACGGCGGCCCGCTCGCATTTAAGAAAGGCGTCAGATCGTCGTTACCAAGACCGGTCACCGCGAAATTGAACTTGGTTGGAGCTGCCAAAGGCGCATTCAAGGAACTCACCGACTCCCGCGATCAATGGCGAGTCACGGGCACCGCGTTCGTCTTCGGCAAGTTCAAGAAAATGGGTTTCAGCTTCAAACGCGTCGTACCCATCAAGATCGATATGCTGGTCAAAAATCCGCTTCTTTGATCTCCCTTCGTGCGCTTTGTGTCCTCACTTTGTGCCTTTGTGATTAAAGTTTTAA
>JANNWQ010000256.1:0-1823 GCA_031408595.1 Acidobacteriota bacterium
TGCAGACGCAGCTCTCTATCGCGCTCGCGGGGACGGTCGTTGAATCTTGCGGAACCATATTTCTGGAGAATGCGATGAGATATAACCATACGATAATTGCGTTCGCTCTGATGCTAACCTTCTGTGCTTCGGTTTTGGCAAGCGGCGATGTGATTGACAGTTACATCGAAACGCAGATGCGTAATCTGCACATTCCCGGCATGTCGTTGGCGGTGTTGCGCGACGGGCGGATCGTCAAGACGAAAGGCTACGGGCTGGCGAACATCGAAGCGAATTCTGCCGCCACACCAAAAACCGTTTACGAGATCGGCTCGATGACAAAGCAGTTCACCGCCGCTGCCATAATGATGCTGGTTGAGGATGGCAAAGTCAGTCTGGACGATCAAATCACGAAGTATTTTTCGGACGCGCCGCAAGCGTGGAATCGCATCACCGTCCGGCATCTTCTCAGCCATACGTCCGGTATCCAGAATCACGTCGCCGTGCCGGGTTACCTCGATATTTTCAAAACCAGCATCACTTCCAAAAACTCTCCGTCGCGGGATGAACTGCTCAACGAGTTCTACAAACTGCCGTCGGAGTTCGAACCGGGCGAAACGTGGGCGTATGACAATACGGGTTATTATCTGCTCGGAATTATCGTCGAAAAAGCAAGCGGCAAAGATTTTTGGCAGTTTTTGCATGAACGAATTTTCAAGCCGCTCGGCATGAACGCCACTCGCAACACAGACACACGTCAGATCGTTGCGAACCGCGCTTCCGGCTACGAGTGGGTGAATAATAAGTTTGAGAACCGTCCTGTATTACTTCCATTCATAGCCTTCTCCGCAGGCAGTCTTCTGACCACAGTCGAAGATATGGCAAAGTGGGATGCCGCTCTTTACACCGAAAGACTGTTGAAAAGATCAACGCTTGATCAGATGTGGACGCCCGCCAAAACCAATGACGGTGCGTTGGCATCGTTTGATTACGGATTAGGCTGGTTCATCGATAACTATCGCGGTCGTCGCGTCGTTCAGCACGGGGGCGGCACACCGGGCTTTTCTTCGGTAATCTACCGATTTAAGGACGACAAATTGACGGTAATTATTCTGAGTAATCATGCCGACAAATTACTTGACCAGTTTGCCATTGATATTGCGGGAATTTGTGTTCCGGCACTAAAGCGACCGGAAGGAAAACCCGACCCCGACCCGAAAGCCACGCTGAGGCTGAAGGAAGTAATATCTAATCTCCTAAACGGCAAACACGACCCCGCTTTATTTACGCCCCCGATGCGCGTCTTTCTGAAGACATCCACCGGGAAAGGTTTTTGGCAATGGATCGCGTATCAAGGAGCGTTGACCTCTTTTACTTTTTCAGACCACGAAGACGCGGGCGATAGTTACCTTTTACGTTACAGGATAGGTTTAGGCGGCAATCCCTATTGGATTTCCGTCAAGATAATGAAAGACGGCAAGATAGCTCAAATCTACAATTCTTGATTGGTGATAAAGGTGGAGGCAAGTGTTATCGCGATACGAATGCGCCGCCTAAAACTCATTGAACTTGGAGGCGAAACAGCGACTTTCCTAAAAAGATGCGGGGCATGCGGAATCTTGATAACCCGCAACCCGCCGTCAAAACCGATGATACAAGATGCAATAGAGCCGGAACATTCAAACCCGAAATGTTCCAGCCGTTCGACAACTTGCAGATCGTAACCATCCAACAAATCCCCGACGGCGAGCGAATCAGTCGTTGCCCAGTGATCCGTGTTTACCAAAAAGGACGTTAAGACGCCCTCGGAGTCGTTCTGTTAATCGCTCCACGCCGTGAACGGC
>JANNWQ010000257.1:0-8955 GCA_031408595.1 Acidobacteriota bacterium
CGACGAGAGCACGTAATCTACCTGCTGCTCTTTTCCCGCTACTAACGCGTCTTGTTCAATTTCTGCATATTTACGAGTAGCGCTCAGAGGTCGAACAATAAATCCTTTCATCGAACTGAGCCTCTGTATCAACGAATCGGCGATCCCGTTCTCGTAAATTTCGTCGCGGGTTGCGGCGTTGATGGGTTTTAGCGGCAAGATCGCAAATATTTTGTCCGGGCCACCAGCCGTAGGAGACCCGGATCGAAAATTAAACGAGAATATAAAGATCAGAAAAACTGCGGTCGCGAAACCGACGGTGAAAAGGACTATACGCGTTTGATGTCGTGGCTGCGGAGTGGTCGGAGAGATAGTTTCGGCGTGCAGCGAATCGGGAGTTGTAGCAACCTGCTGTTGGAACCCAGTCGCTACTCCCTCCACCCCGTCAGCCGAAGCGGCTGCCACCCCTCCTCCGTCAGGAGGGGAGCCAAGACCCGGTTCTGACACTTCACTTACCTTGGCAATAAAACGATAGCCGCAGCTCTGGACGGTTTGGATAAACTTTGGCTTTTGGGCGTTGTCGCCGAGAGCCTTGCGGAGCATTTTGATGTTGAATGTGAGATTGCTTTCCTCGACGAAGCGGTCTTGCCAGAGTTTTTGCATCAACTCATCCTTTTCGATCAGATGTCCGGCATTCTCCACTAACAGGCAGAGCGTTTCAAAGACCTTCGGGGTGAGCGGAATTCGGTTCCCGCCGCTTTGTAGAGTTTTCTCAGAAAGGTCTAAACGGAAACCTTCAAACTCGTAAATGTTGTTTGTTTGCAAGGACATACAATCCTCTCACAAATCTCTCACCAAAATCTCCGCGATCTCTCAAGACAGATTTGCAAGACCGATCTAGAGTCGGGTTATCGAATTATTAGCGCAACTATAACACAGGTTTTAGACGCTCATAGCAAGTTTCGAGAAGGTCAAGGCGGAAAGCCACTTACTAAAGTGAAGAAAAAGGAGATAACTATGAAAAAGTCTATTTTTGGTCATTTAGCGACTGTCGGTTTGTTAGTAGCGTTCGGTATGATCTTGCCCGCAGTTGCGAAGGCCGACGCGGTTACCGATTGGAACGCGATCGCCGTGCAGGCGATGGTAACAGCCGCACGTCCGGGGGCATCAGGCACCCTGGACATTGCTACAGTCCATGCCGCTATTTACGACGCGGTTCAGTCTATCGAAGGAGACTACGAGACGTATTACGTGGACATCCCGGGAGCAACGGGCTCGCCGGTAGCAGCCACGGCGAAGGCCGCGCATGATGTGCTTGTCAATCGCTTTCCTTCGCAGGCCGCGGCACTTGGCGTCACCTACCAAAATTATCTGGTCACACATGGCATACCTGCTAACGACCCGGGAATAGTGGTCGGAGCAACGGCCGCAGCCGCGATCATAGCTCACAGATCGTGCGACGGGGCCTTTCCAGCCGCGCCGCCGCCTTTCATTGGCGGGACAGGAATCGGCGTTTGGCGACCGACGCCGCCGGCAAATTCTTCGATGAATCCCGGGCCATGGCAAGGCGTTGTCACTCCATTTACATTGACGAGACCCTCGCAGTTCCGTTCGCCGCCACCACCGGCGGTCAACAGCCCCGCGTATGCACGGGATTATAACGAGGTCAAGGCTTTGGGGTCGCTTACGGGCAGTACGCGAACTCCTGCTCAAACCGATCAGGCATTCTTTTGGGCTGGCAACTTCGTCGTGATGATGAACACGTTGGTTAGAGATATGGCCGTCGAACGTGTCAACAATATTTCCGACAGTTCCCGCCTATATGCTTTGACCAGCATGTCGCAGGCCGACGCGGTCATATCGGTATGGAATGACAAGGCGTTCTACGTCTATTGGCGGCCTATTACCGCAATTCATAATGGTGACCTCGACGGCAATCCGGCTACGACCGGCGACCCAGCGTGGAACTCTCTTATCGCGAGCCCGCCTTACCCTGACTATTCGTCCGGTGCGAACGGCCTAAGCGGTTCGACAATGCGAGCACTGAGAAACTTTTTCAACAGGGACCGAGTGGATTTTACTATTGCAACGACCAACACGGTTCCGACAAATCAGGACACACGCGCATTTAAGCGTTTTTCCGAGGCAGCCGACGAGGTGGTGGATGCACGCATTCTTCTGGGCATTCATTTCCGCTTTGCCGACGAAGCGTCTAGGACCTCTGGCGCATCTGTGGCGGACTGGGTATTTAGTAACTATCTGAGACCACCGCACGGTCGTGGCCGCGACGAAATTCCCGTTTCAGTTGAAAAGAAATAGATAGTAGCCGTAAATTCTCAAGCGGCTTGTTCTTAGACGGCTGCTTGAGAATTTCCACTGAAAACACAAATCGCAGGGCAAAGCTCTCTTACCATGACGGCAACGCTAAAACCAACAATTGCCGTCAAGCGCTCTTAGCAAGTTTCGAGAAGGTCAAACGTGAAAAGCCACTTACAAAGTGAAGAAAAGGAAAAAAGGAAATAACAATGAAAAGGTCTATTTTTGGTCATTTAGCGACTTTCGGTTTGTTAGTAACCGTGGCATGCGGCTTAGCGCAAAGCGCATTGGCGAGCTATTCCGGTTTCAGCCTGCCGCAAAACATCGGCTCGCCGGTCAATTCCGGGAACAGCCAAAACAATGTGGCTATTGCGCCAAACGGCTTGAGCCTTTATTTTTCGAGCGATCGGGACGGCTTTGGCGGCCTCGACATTTGGGTTTCGCAACGCCCGACGCAGACCGCCGCCTGGGGAACGCCGCAAAATCTGGGCGCGACGGTCAATTCGAGCAGCATCGAAAATATGCCGGCTCTTTCCCCTGACGGAAAGACGTTGTTTTTCAGTTGCAGTTGTCCCGATTCACTTGGGTCGCCGGACATTTATATGACGACGCGAACAGACGTCAACAACGATTTCGGCTGGACCGCGCCCGTCAATCTCGGCGCGGTCATCAATACCGTTGATATCGAATGGGGCGCCGGATATTTTGAAGATCCGGCAAACGGTACGGCAATTCTCTATTTCTCCAGTAATCGAGGGGGCGGACTCGGCGCATCCGACATCTATCAAAGCACACGCAACGCGAACGGCACATTTAATGCCCCGACGAATGTTGCGGCATTGAACAGCCCCGCACTCGATAGAGGAGGGAGCGTCAGACGCGACGGATTAGAGATATTTCTTGCATCGGATCGCGACGGCGGCTTAGGCGGAATAGATATTTGGGTCGCAAGCCGCGCGTCCGTTTCCGCTCCGTGGAACCCGCCCGTCAACCTCGGCGGCATCAACTCTTCCGGCATTGACCAATCCCCGTCTCTCTCGACGGACGGCTCGATCCTCTATTTTTCCTCGTCGCGCGACGGCTCGCTGGACATTTACACCGCCACCCGCGTCAGCGTCAACCGCAGCGCGACGGCCGATTTTGACGGCGACGGGCGCACCGACCTCAGCATTTTCCGCCCGTCAGACGGAACCTGGTGGATGATGAACAGCGGCGACAATACAGTGAGTGCCCGGAGGTTCGGTCAAAATGGAGACAAGATCGTTCCCGGCGATTATGACGGCGACGGCCGCATCGACCTTGCGGTCTTTCGACCGTCGGATCGTAACTGGTACATTCAGCGAAGTTCAGATTCTACAGTCTTGATCACAAACTGGGGCTTGAGCACCGACAGGCCTGTGCCGGGCGACTACGACGGTGACGGTCGTACTGATATTGCCGTCTATCGCAACGGGACTTGGTATATAGTCCAAAGCTCGAACGGAATTTTCAGCTTTCAACAATTCGGATTGGCAAGCGATATTCCTATCGCCGGTGTTCAATAAGCTGTTGATCGGGGCGCAAGCTGCGACGCTTGCGCTCGGATCACAGATCAATAGAGGTGAGATTATCAAAACTATGACTATTAGTAACCTTTCGACTCCCGTTTTAACGGTTCTCTCGCTGATATTTTTCGGAGCGGCAATCATCACCGCCCAGCCGGGCGACCTTGACCCGACGTTCGGTAATGGCGGAAAGCTCACCGATGGGCCGGGCTTGGCCAATGGGGTTGCTATCCAGCCGGACGGAAAACTGATCGTCGTAGGTGGGAAAAGCGGCGGATTTACAAGCAACGCCTTTATGGTGGCACGCTACAACGGGGACGGCTCGCGCGATACAACGTTTGGTGGGGATGGAGAGGTAACTACCGATATTGGTTTTTCCTACGAACTTGCTCAGGCAGTTGCCATCCAGCCGAACGGGAAGATCGTGGTTGCCGGCACAACCTGGGACGGCAGCGGGAGCCAATGGGGTCACTTTTCACTCGTTCGTTACAACCCGGACGGCTCGCTCGATCTGTCATTTGGCGGCGGCGACGGTATTGTTGTCACCGAAAATTTGGGGACAGGTTGGGTCACAGCCAACGCAGTCGCGATTCAGGCCGACGGAAAGATCGTGGTTGCGGGCATGAGTGACTACAATTTGTATGACTTTCCGTACTTGACGGTTATCCGCTACAACCCGGACGGATCCCTGGACACTTCATTCGGTGGGGACGGCATTGGTGAGAATTCGGTATTCATGAGATTTCAAGAGGCCTACTCTGTCGCAATTCAAACGAACGGAAAGATCGTAGCGGCAGGCTATTATTATTCGGCGGGTAATGGCGCTGACTTTGCCATCGCTCGTTACAATGCGGATGGCACTCTCGATACTACGTTTAGCGGCGACGGCATTGTGAATACGCGGATAGGACCGTTTACCGACATGGCCAAGTCTGTCGCTATTCAGACCGACGGAAAGATCGTGGCCGCAGGTTTCTCAGATGGGGCACGTCAGTACTTGACCGTCATCCGCTACGATCCGGATGGCTCGCTCGACCCAACGTTCGACGGAGACGGGATAGTCACTACGCTAGTAGGTACTGATGCCGGAGCTTCTTCGATCGCGGTCCAATCCGACGGAAAGCTTGTGGTCGCCGGCACAGGTCACAACGGCTTCAACACGGACTTTGCCATCGCCCGTTTCAATTCGAACGGCTCGCTCGACACGGCGTTCGGGGGCGGCGATGGCTCAACACTCATCGACTTTGATATCTCAAGCGACAAAGCCTACGGAATGGCGCTCGACAACGCCGGGCGAGTGTTGGTGGTCGGAGAATCGCAAGGAAGGTTTGCTCTCGCCCGCCTTCTTGGCAATCAAGTCCGCTCCAACGGCAAGATCGCCTTCACCAGCGACCGCGACGGCAATCTGGAAATTTATGTAATGAACAACGACGGGACGCAGCAAGTTCGCCTTACTAACAATACCGACACAGATTGTCTTCCCGCTGTCTCGCCTGACGGTAGGAAAATCGCCTTTGTCAGCAAACAAACAACCTCCGGCAATGTCTATATTAAGATCATGAATGCCGACGGGACAGAGCAAACCGAGCTTACACAGATTTCTTCAAGCACCTACCTATGGCACGCAGACCGGTCTTTGAGTTGGTCACCTGACGGCCGCAAGATTGCGTTCGACAGTGAGTACGAGATTTTCACCATCAATGTTGACGGCAGCAATCGAACAAATCTGACCAACAATCCAGCCCGTGACTTTGCGCCTGCGTGGTCACCCGACGGCTCTCGCATTTTGTTTGTCAGTTACCCCAATGGTGGGAGGGCGAGGTTGCACACGATGAATGCCGACGGCAGCGATGTGCGGGCGTTACCAAGTGTCGTTGGATTGGTTGATTACTCTCCGGAATGGTCCCCGACCGGCAACCAGATCGCTTTTGTCGTTGGGTCGGAAGATTTTCTTCCAATTCTTTACACCGCTGATGCCGACGGGACAAACCGCCAAATCTTCGACGGTAACGGAATTGGATCGCTACACAGAAATAGACCAAAATGGTCGCCCGATGGAACAAAGATCGTCTTTCATATGTGGAATTTCGTTGGCGACGACTGTGAAATATACGTCAAAAAGGTTAACGGCGGCGGCGCGGCACAATTAACCAACACAATCGGCCATAATTTTCAACCATCGTGGCAGCCTCTTGCGGCCTTTGTATCTGTAAGCGGCCGTGTGACGAGGCCGGGCGGCCAGGGCCTAGCCAATGCCGTCGTCTCGATGACCGACTCGCTTGGCGTCACGCGGACGGCGACGGCGAGTACCTTCGGCTATTACTCGTTCGACAATGTTCCGATCGGCGAGACCTACACGATCTTCGTCGCGTCGCGGCGATACCGTTTTCTGCCGAGGACGTTAACCATAGCGGATAATCTAACGGACATTGATTTCGCAGGGCAAGAGTAGTTAGATATAGCAAAAAAGTGTCGGAGAAAGGTATGAAATACAAAGGGCAAGGTCGGTTGCAATTAGGCTTTTTGCTGTTCGTTTCCCTCCTCGCTTTCGCCGCAGGCTCGACATTTGCCGCTAGTCCATCGCGGGCGAATGGCAGGATCGCATTCACCAGCGACCGCGACGGAAATCGAGAGATCTACGTAATGGACGCGGATGGGACGAACCAGGTTCGAATCACTAACAATTCCGTTGTTGATGATCATCCGGTATGGTCAGCGGATGGAACCAAGATCGCATTCGTGAGCTTAAATTCAATTGGCCGTTACTCGATCTTTCAGATGAACCCCGATGGAACCGCCAAAGCTGAGATCACAGCTCTGATCAGCGATCCCACCTTAATAACCAATTTTGTGCGGCTGGAATACTCCATGAGTTGGTCCCCGGATGGTGGGCGGATAACGTATCAGGACGCTCAGGACATATTCGTCGTCGATCTGAATACGGGATTTCGGCATAACCTCACGAGCGACAGCGGCAATCCGCCGGACCACCACCCTTCGTGGTCTCCGGACGGCTCGACCATCCTGTTTTCGAGTTATGGGGTGGTCTATAGGATCGATCCGGACGGAACTAACCTTCACCACGTCCTTAGCTCCAATCAAGGCGCCGCATATTCGCCCAGTTGGTCAGCTGACGGTTCCAGATTTAGCTTCATTGATGCCGAGTATTTCGAAAAGGCTCCGCCCGTTTCTCAAATCCGTACCGCAAAGGCCAATGGCACAAACGTCGTTATTTTAGACGGCGGATTTCCTGATCTAAACTTACGTGATTTTCCGAGATGGTCACCGGACGGCAGCAGGATCATATTTCAACGGCGGGACTACGTCACGAACGACACAGAGATATACTCGAAGTCCGTCGACGGCTTGATATTGGCTCAGTTGACCGACACAACAGGCTCTAATTCTCATCCAAACTGGCAATCGATCAACGCAGTCTCAGTGTCAGGCCACGTGACGAAACCGGGCGGCCAGGGCCTTTCGAATGCCATTGTATCGATCACCGGGCCGTTTGGTTTCTCGCAAACCGCTACGGCGAGCACGTTCGGCTATTACTCTTTCGACAATGTTCCCGCGGGAGGAACCTACACGATCTTTGTCGCGTCGCGGCGATACCGTTTTCTGCCGAGAACGATCGTTGCTAACAATAACTTGACCGACATCGATCTCGTCGGGCAGGAGTGATGGACGATTGCTTTTTGGGTATGTAACGTGGTCAGCGCTTGGAGTTTGGCGATCGATAGGCTAGCTTTTAGATATGCAATGCCCAATTGACCAGACGACTTTAGCAATGACGGAGCGGCAGGGGATAGAGATCGACTATTGCCCGACCTGTCGCGGAGTGTGGCTCGACCGCGGCGAACTCGATAAGCTCATCGACGGCGCCGCCCAGGCAGCTCCCGTTGCCCAAACTCCCGAGCCGCCACGCCAAACCTACGGGCAGCCCCAACCGCCCCCACAACGCTACAACGAACCGGGCTATCGTCCCCAACAAAACATCCACGACTCCGACGACCCGTCGTATAAGCATTACAAAAAGAAGAAAAAAGGCGGCTTCCTCGGCGACCTCTTCGATTTTTAGACGCCTGCGGATCGCGGACGCCTTCGTCCGCCTCCCGCCGATCATCTGTCCTACCCAGAAAGCTTGGGCACGATCTTGGCGCCAGGGCGCCAGTGGAGGAGGACTTCGCAGATGAGGAGTGGGGCGACCCAGGATAGCCAGATGAAGGCTTCGCCGCCGCCGAGGTCGGAGACGCCGGGGACGCGGCTGGCGATGCGGCAAAATACGAATGACCACGCGAGCACATAGCTGCGGATTATCCACTGGCGGTGCTGGCCGTATTGACCGTTTCGAACCGCCCGGTACGCCATCGCGGCACATGCGAGCCACGCCGCGGCCAGCGTCAGTAGCGAGACCGTGACATTTGTAAACATGACGGCGGGATCGCTTTTGTGAGCGGGGCTCAGCAGCACTACGACGACAAACGCGACGCCGAGCGTGCCGCCGATCAGGTAAGTGCGGCCAAAGATCTTGTGATATTTGAAGTAGCGGCTCGTGGTGCCGATATAAAGATTGATCGCACCTATAAAGAGCATAATCGTCCCGCCGATCATGTGTGCGTAAACCAGGCCAAAGTGCTCCGGATGCGCCTCGACATTGGCAAAGATCATCACCGGCCAAGCAATAAGCCACCACGCCACCGCACTCGACAATAAAGCCGCGAGCAAAATAAGCAACGCAGGCGAACGCCACCACGCGGGTGAGCCGTCAGCCCCAACCGGGGCCGGTAATTCGCGTAAGTTATCCATGAACTTTCTCACCGACAATGTAGCATTAACGGTGTTTAGGGACAAGGGATAGGGCCGCCTACTCCGTCAGCTTTAGAGCAAAGCCTTTTCTGACGATGGATCTGGTGCATGACGTGTCGAGGCCTGAGGTCGTGCCGCGTTCGATGAAGGTTTGGGTCAGGTTGTCGATGCACTCGAGGCCGTTGAGTCCGCTGAAGCCGTGACCGCCGTAGGGGACGACGACGTGCAGGCTGTTGGGAAGGTGTTTTGCGGCTATGTCGCCATAGGCCGGCGGTGTCACTGGGTCCCATTGACCGGTGAGGATCAG
>JANNWQ010000258.1:0-6089 GCA_031408595.1 Acidobacteriota bacterium
TACATCAAGGTTGTTAAGGATAAATCGACCGTTCGAAATCTCATCCGAACCTGCAACGCGATCACCGGTGAAGCCCTTGCCGAAGAGGATGATGCGAGCGTAATTCTCGACCACGCAGAACAGGCGATATTTGCGATCGCCGAGGCACGTACGCGAGAGACCTTCTCGCGGATCGCTCCGATCGCGGATGGAATTCTGGTTCGCGTTCGCGAGCGGGCGGAGGGCGGCGGAGCCGGGATCACGGGCTTGTCGACCGGATTTACCGAACTGGATGATATGACGTCCGGCCTGCAGCGGACCGATCTCATTATCATTGCAGCCCGGCCTTCTATGGGCAAGACGGCATTATGCCTCACATTGGCGCAGAATGCTGCACTAAGATCCAACGCCGTCGTTGCAGTCTTTTCGCTCGAAATGTCGAAGGAGCAGCTCGTCACACGTATGCTCTCGAGCGAGGCTCACATAAACGCTCACCGCTTCCGAACCGGTCATCTGATGACCGCCGAATGGGAACGCCTCGCCGGGGCGATCGGGACGCTGTCGGACGCGAAAATATTTATCGACGACACACCGAGCATTTCTTCGCTTGAGATCCGTGCAAAATGCCGACGTCTCGTTGCCGAGCAAAAGGACCTAGACCTGATCGTGATCGATTACCTACAGCTCATGGGCGGCAGCGCCGGGCGGCGAAATGAGAATCGTCAGCAGGAAGTCTCGCAGATATCACGTGAATTGAAAGGCCTCGCAAAAGAATTGAACGTTCCGGTCGTCGCTCTTTCACAGCTTTCGCGCGCGGCCGAGTCGCGTAATCCGCCGATTCCATTGATGTCCGACCTTCGCGAATCCGGTTCGATCGAGCAGGACGCCGATGTCGTCGCGTTCATCTATCGCGAAGACTATTACAAACCAACCGAAGAAAACCAAGGCCTCGCCGAGTTAATCGTCGCCAAACAACGAAACGGCCCGACCGGCACGGTCAAGCTGGCTTTCTTGAAGGAATTTACGCGGTTTGAAAACTATTTTGGAGGATAGTCGTGTCAGTAGCCCGCACGTGAGTAAGGGCTTTGCTGGCCGACTCGAGCCCTTACCAACGTGCGGGCTACTGACACTATGAGCGACCTAAGCTACCCCATCGGTAAATTCGACCTGTCTAACTTCGCGGATCGGGCGGAGAATCTGCAAACGATCGCCGACCTTCCGTCCGCTGTCGCCACTGCCGTCGGCGGGCTCTCTGACGAGCAACTCGACACCGAATACCGCCCCGGCGGCTGGACGGTTCGCCAAACGGTGCATCATATTGCGGACAGCCATTCGAATTCGCTCACTCGGTTCAAACTCGCTTTGACCGAGGACGCTCCGCCGACTATTCGCCCATATTATGAAGAACGCTGGGCAGAATTGGCTGACAGCAAACTGCCGGTCGACGTTTCGCTAAAGATGATTGACGCGATACACACGCGTTGGAGTGCGTTGCTTGCGTCCCTGACTGAGGAAGACTTCCGTCGCGAGTTCGTCCATCCGGAAACAGGGAACTGGCCGCTCGAAAATGCCTTGGCACTCTACGCGTGGCATTCAAAACACCACACCGCTCACATCACGCATCTGCGTGAGCGTATGGGCTGGTAGGAGATTTTTTTGCCCGCGAATTACGCGAATAGACGCGAATAAAATAGAATATTGGTAATCCAGTATATTCTTATTCGTTTTATTCGCGTTATTCGCGGGCAAAACCTCTTTATGGCTCAATCAGAAAGACTGATCTCACTCGACGTTTTCCGCGGCATGACGATCGCGGGGATGGTTCTTGTGAATAATCCCGGCACGTGGTCGCATATCTACGACCCGCTGGAACACGCTGCGTGGCACGGCCTTACACCGACCGACTGGATCTTTCCGTTCTTTCTATTCATAGTCGGTATCGCGATTCCGATAGCGTTGGCGAAATACATCGGCAGCGGCAGCGAGGCGGGCAACACCAGCCGCTCCGGAGTCTACCGAAAGATATTGACGCGTTCGCTGATGATCTTCGCCCTCGGCCTGTCGATGTCGGTGATACCGTTTTTTCAGTTTGGAGCAAGTGATGCTCCGGATTCGCTGAAAATGCTTGTATGGCTGGCGATGACGGCGGCGTTATTTTTTGCTTTGCTGCGTAATTGGAAAGTCACGATCATTCTGCTCGCTCTCAGCATTATCGGTATCGTCGGTCTAAATCTCGCGGGTTACAACCTCGTAACCTATAATTTCGCCACAATGCGAATTCCCGGCGTACTCCAACGGATCGCGGTCTGCTACCTCGTCGTCTCGCTCATCTTCCTGCACACCAACTGGAAACAACAACTCGGCATCGCCGTCGCCCTGCTGCTCGGCTACGGGCTCCTAATGACCCAGATCGCCGTCCCCGGCTGCGAGATCACGACGATCAACGACAAAGCCTGCAATTTGGCAGCCTGGCTCGACCGAACCATCCTAACCGAAAACCACATCTGGCGCTCGGCAAAGGTGTACGATCCCGAAGGGCTTCTTTCAACATTGCCTGCTATCGCGACGACGATCTCAGGTGTCCTCGCCGGAACATGGCTGCTCCGAAAAAGCTCCCCTCCTTACGAAGGAGGGGTGGACGTCGCTTCGGCGGACGGGGTGGTTCTTTCCGACTCAAGACTCCAGAATCAAGACTCCAGACTCAACACCGTCAGCGGCATGTTCTTCTTCGGCTGCATCCTCCTCGCCATCGGCTACATCTGGTCGAGCTATTTTCCGCTCAACAAAGCCCTCTGGACAAGCTCGTACGTCCTCGTGACCTCGGGCATCGCCCTGCTCACGCTCGCGGTCTGCTACTGGCTGATCGACATCAAAGGCTGCAAACGGTGGGCCAAACCCTTCGTCATCTTCGGCGTTAACGCCCTCCCGCTCTTTGTCTTCTCCGGCATCATTGCGCGAATGCTCGGTGCCTATCGTGTCACCGGAGCGGACGGCCAGCCGGTCGCGTTACAAAAATGGATCTTCGACAACGTCTACCTGTCGATAGCTCAGCCGGTTGACGCCTCACTGATGTACGCGGTCAGCTTCATTCTGGTGTGGCTGCTTTTGATGTGGTTACTTTATCGGAAGAAAATTTACCTCAAGGTCTAGGTAGACTACGGTTGGAGGGGTTCGTAATTATGAGCTTTCTGAAAAATCTGTTCGGTTCGAAAGACCGAGAGATCAATAACATTGATGACTTTTGGACGTGGTTCAGCGACCACCAACAGGAGTTTCACAGATTGATAGCAACGAGAGATGCCGCTGTTATCGATAAAAGCTTCTTTAGTCGTCTAGGTCCGAAGCTAAATGAACTTCGCGAAGGTGTCTTCTTTCTAACAGGAATGCTAGACGGATCCACTGCCGACCTTGTCCTCACGGCGGATGGTAATCTCAAGAATATTTCGTTTGTTGAGGAACTTGTCGCAGCCGCCCCGCAGATAGATGGATGGCAGTTTACGTCTCTAAAGCAGCCAATGGGTTTTGGATTCGGACTGGAGATGAATGGCCTAACCTATAGTGAAAAGACCCTTTCGTTTTACCCCATGAATCGTGCAGACGAGCCAGACCTTGTAGTGATCGTTCTTATTCACCAAGATCTGACCGATTCGAATGAGACAGCGGTAAGAGGCGGGACCTTTATCCTCCTGGAAAACGTGTTGGGAGAACTAAATTTCTTGGGGAATATTGATGAGATTCAATTCCGGGCGCCAACGGAAGCCGAGAAGGACCCCATTCCTATCGATGCTCTGGAGAACTATCTTCAAACCCGACAGGCTCTTTTCGTAGAGAAATATGACGGTGTAAGGATCTTTACGGACAACGACAATTATTCGCTCATGGAAGCCGAGCTTGAAAGTGGACGAAGGCTGGTTGCTACCGTTAATACAGACCTTATGAAATGGGATCGGAAGGCTTCCCACCCATGGATGTTAGTCGTGAGCATTCGTTATGACGGGGAGGGTAATGATGGTTTGCCCGATGGAGAAACTGCGGAGCTGTTGAACGAGATAGAACACAAAATATCCGACCAACTTCGAGACGCCGACGGCTATCTAAATATTGGTCGGCAGGCAGCAAATAATGAACGGAATATCTTTTACGCGTGTGTGGACTTTCGCCTCCCATCGAAAGTCGCGTACGACGTTAAGCGTTCGTACGAGAAGACTATTGCCTTGGATTACGATATATACAAGGATAAGTACTGGCAATCCGTCAGTCACTTTTCGCCACCGTCGGATTCCCTTTAGTTAATTCGCATTCCTCAAGCCGCAGCAGCGACAACCTTTTCCGCCGCATCGGCCATGCCTTTGGCGGTTTGGATGTTGATGCCGGATTCGGCCAGGACTCGGCGGCCTTCTTCTACGTTGGTGCCTTCGAGGCGGGCGACGATGGGGATCGTTAGGCCGAGATTTTTGTACGCAGCGACGACGCCGTTTGCGACCATGTCGCAGCGGACGATGCCGCCGAAGATGTTGATGAGGACAGCTTTGACGTTGGTGTCGGCGAGCAGGATCTTGAACGCCTGTTCGACACGCTCTTGCGAGGCACCTCCGCCAACATCGAGGAAATTTGCGGGTTCGCCGCCGGCGAGCTTGATGATGTCCATCGTAGCCATCGCGAGGCCGGCACCGTTGACCATGCAGCCGATGTTGCCGTCGAGCTTGATGTAATTGAGGTCGTATTTCGAAGCCTCGATCTCAAGCGGCTCTTCTTCGGCGAGATCGCGGAGTGCGAGGAATTCCTTGTGACGGAACATCGCGTTGTCGTCAAACGTCACCTTGGCGTCGAGCGCGATCAGACGATTGTCTTTGGTGAGCAGGAAAGGATTGATCTCGACCAGCGAGGCGTCAATCTTCTCGTAGGCGTCATAGAGCGAGAGCATGAACTTCGAAGCCTGGCCGATCAGCTCAGCCGGAATGCCGAGTCCGAAAGCGAGCTTCCGTGCCTGAAAACCACGAAGTCCAACTGATGGATCGATCGTTTCTTTGAGGATCAGCTCAGGCGTTTCCTCGGCGACCTTCTCGATATCCATGCCGCCTTCCGACGAAGCCATAAAGACATTGCGGCCGGTCACGCGGTCCAAAGTAATTCCCAGGTAGAATTCACGATCGATCGGCAAACCTTCCTCGATCAGCAACGTCTGGACCTTCTGGCCCTCGGGGCCGGTCTGGTGAGTTATGAGCTGCATTCCGAGGATCTGCGAAGCTATCTCTTTCGCCTCAGCAGGCGATTTGGCAAGCTTTACGCCGCCGCCTTTGCCGCGGCCTCCGGCGTGGATCTGGGCCTTTACAACGACGATGTCGGTGCCCAGTTCGATCGCTGCGGCCTCGGCTTCTTCCGGGGTGCGGGCTACGATGCCACGCGGTACAGGAACCCCGTATTCTTTGAGGATCGCCTTGCCTTGGTATTCGTGTATTTTCATATGGCTATTTGCCGGTCTTGATATTGATGCCGATCAGCTTCCATGTGCCGTCGTCCATCACGTATTTGAGTTCAAAATTTGCTTGCAGCGGTTTGGTCGGATAGTGGCCTTTGACGACCATCGCGTCGAGACCGGCGACCTTTTCCATCGCCGGTGCGGGTGAAAATGTCGCGTCGAGCGGAGAGACTGCCTTTTTGAAATCGTAGTCTTCCTTGTTATCGACGAAGACCTTGAACGAAGTCAGCATTTCTTCAGGCGTTGTGTCGTCACGCCAGACCTTTGCTACTTTCTTATGAAAATCAGCAAAATCTCCGTCCTGAACGGCGTCGCCAAAATCGAGAAAGGTTGACTTGACCAGAGTCTGCAGCTTATCGTTGCTCGGTATCTCGGCCTTGGCATCGCTAGTCTTGGTGTCCGTCGAACCGCCGCCCGACTTCTTGAAAACGATACCGTCGAGCGTCATCTCATTACCCGCCGGAGCCTTGTCGATCTTGAATGTCGGCCCGAGGCTGGCGAGCGAGATCTTTAGCGTCTTTGCCGTTTCGTCGATCACGGCGCTACCGCCGTTGACCGAGGTGCCGCCGGATTTATAATCTGCCCCACCGTCGGAGCGGATCGTGATGGTCGCTCCATCACCGCTGACCCA
>JANNWQ010000259.1:0-34292 GCA_031408595.1 Acidobacteriota bacterium
GGGCGTTCCAAAGCCGACTGGATTGAGCACATTCGCGAGCAATGTGTTTGAATCGGCGATTGCAAGCGGCAACGTCGTTTGACCTGCCGTAAATAACTGCGCACCGGCGATGGATGTGACCATCGGAATGAGGCCATTCGGATTAAACGGCACTGTCAGGTTATCTGATATACGGCCACCCCAGCCGGTAAAGGCTTGGGTGTTCGAATTCGCGGTCTGTGCCTGCGTCACCTGATCCGAGTGTGAAAATAGCTGATAAGGCTTCTTAAACTGCGAACTCAGATACTGAGCTTTGGTCAAGGGCCTCACAAGCGTACCCACGTTGGTCACGACGGCCAGCTTGCCCATGCCATAGAGCTCGTGAATACCGTTATTGATCGCTGCTGTCGCTCCCGGGCCGAGGCTCGGGTGCATACCGTAGGACAGCGGATTGTTCTGACTGTCGCGGAGTCTGGGCACCGAAATCGGCAGCATAGAACCTTGGGCCAATGCCAAGCCCTGTGTGCCACGGGCGGCGGCATATGCGGCGTAGTTGCTGATCGACGGATCGCTGTGATTCGGGATCACCATGTTGTTGCCGTCGTTGCCGCCTGAGAAGAAGAGGCAGACTATCGCCTTGTAATTATCACCCCCGGAGGGCTGCTCATCGATCACCTTTTGAGCCATCGCGCTCATGTTACCGAGGTGATGCATCTGCGTCGCGAGTGAGACCATGCCGAGGGCACAGCCACCTGATTTCTTTATAAAATCGCGTCTTGTTTCTTTCATTGTTTTCACCTCTGTACCTGATATTGCGACGATGTCGCGACTAAGTAAACAGCCTGCTGAACACGGCTGAGCGACTGAGCGGCAGTTGGTGGATTCGAAACCGCCACACTGGTAACCACCGGAAGAATCGTCGCGCGATTCTGGGCAGTCATCGTGTAATGCAGCATCCGCTTGTTCAACTCATCCAGCAAAAGATTTCCCGTGGCATCGGCGTTCGATAGGGCCTGAAGCTCGCTGAAATCAAATGAAGTGCCGTTCGGAAAGTCAGGAGTCGCCACGACGATCGGTATGGCATTGAAGACCATTCGATTCATGAAATTGGCCCGCTGGATAGCCGTTCCCGTCGTCATTATGGCAAACTCAGGTCCGAGCGAGGCCGTTCCCGGAATTACGTAATCCGGTGGGAAGTAGTTGAAAACCGTCGGCGAGAGAAAT
This sequence comes from Acidobacteriota bacterium, assembly GCA_031408595.1. Lineage (GTDB taxonomy): Bacteria > Acidobacteriota > Blastocatellia > Pyrinomonadales > Pyrinomonadaceae > OLB17. The sequence continues at coordinate 1,204 of JANNWQ010000259.1, forward strand.
GGAATCTGGGCCATTCCGAGGAACTCACTTATCTGGCCGTTTATTCGCCCTTGGCCATTCACTCCGAAAGAGCCGTCGCTAAGGGCCATGCCATTTGCCGAACGAACTCCAAATGCTCTCGCAAAATTTGTGGTCAACTGAACCGGTTCGCGAAGTTTGCCGTAGTTCGGGTCGGTCTTGACATCACCGCGAGCTTCCGGGTCGAGCAAGATCGCCTTGACGACCTCTTTCATCTGCGACGGGTTTGCCCGGTTCGCATTGAAAACTGCAGCGATGCGACCAACGTAGGCTGGCGTCGGATCGCTTGTGATCATATGCTGGATCATGATCTTGCTGACAAACGGGCCAACATTTGGATGATTGTAGATATTGTCCATCGCCTGTTCCAGCGAGGCATTGGCATAAGCCGTGCGGTCCGCGACGCTGGTGCAAAGACCCGGGCAAGCCGCGATATTGGTCGTGGTCGAGCCGGGATAGCTGAGCAGCGTCTTGGCTGTCAGGTCGTGATTATTCGTGTTGAGCAGCATCGGGTCGATGTAGTTCGGAACTCCCACGACCAGATTCGGACATACTCCCGCAGTGCTGCTGGTGCAAAGAGACCAGCCAGTCAAAACCTTTGTAAGGCTATTCACAACATTTTGGTCGTATGTCGGTATTGGGCCATTGGCATCGGTCTGGACGGTGCCGTCTTGATTTAACATAAAGAGGCCGACCGAGAAAAGCTGTTTGATCTCACGCGCATAGTTCTCGTTCGGGTTGGTCTTCGTACTGATCGCCATGTCAAGATACGACCCCATCGTTGGGTTCAGCGTCATCTGTTTCATCAGGTTGCGATAGTTGCCAAACGCGTTGTTGGACAATATCTTGTGGTACTCGACCATGTACCTGCTTTGCTGTACATCGACGCCAGACGTGACCCAGATCTGACCCAAAGCCCACGAAACGCGATGCTTCAACTGCGGTTCGCCATAATACGCTTCCCTCCAAAACCAAGTCTGCGGCTTGTACAGTGAGTAGGTGTCTCTAAAACAAGTGACCGGAATATCTGGAACCGTGACCTGATCTCCATCACAATTGGTTGGGGCGTTGGAGGGTTTCGGTGGGTCATCCGGGTACTGATTTGCCGCACTCGGATAAGGCATATCGAATTGTTCGGCCAGCCATGTCCTCAGTCCGATTCTTCGGATGCGATTATCCAGGGCAGAAGTTGGGCCAAATGTGCCCTGTTCGAGAAACCGCATGCGGTCGCCCGACCATCGATAGCCGACGTATTCGGGAGCCAGCGAGCTGGCATATTCTCGAACCTTCTTTCTGTCGAGGGCCATGGCAAGCGGAGCCGGACGATAGGCTGCACCACTCTTGGCGGGCCGACTCTCGGTCGCACCGTTGCCGAGCGTGACATGATTACTCGCGAGGCCACGCCACGCAAGGTATATGTCCAGATCACCATCTAGAGAGGGTGCCGGCCAATAGCCCACTTCATCTTTCAGCAAGATGGTAAGTGCATAAATGCCGCCGCCATCCGACATCGGGCTCAGATCAAGCACCGGAAAGCGGAACGTGTGCCCCTTGGCATTCTTAGCGTAAACGCGAAACGCGTTGGCCCCTTCGCCTTCCATCAGAGCAAGATTAGTCACATAAAGTGTAACTTTGCTCTCAGGATAAAAGGCCTGCTCGCTCGTCCTCGCCAGGTGTGCTTTACGGCTCGCCGGTAGCGAATGGGCGAGCGCCCGATTCGACTCTGGACTCGTCAGCAACACAGGTGTAGGCGAATTCGGATCCGCGTCGGTGAGATTCTGTGCAAAAGCACCAAGCGTCAAACCGGCGGACAATGCAAGCGCAGCCAAAATACGCAAATAGATACGCGTTATTTTGCTTTCCATACCATCCCTCCTAAAGATCGGTCAACTAGATCGGTTGTTAGTGAAAACGTGCCTGCGGAAACCTAGTGCGGGTACGTTCAAAAATGTTTTACGTATAGAATGTACTATAAATGAGAGCCTTAATGCAAGACTCTTTTTAAGCGGGCAAAATGCCCAAAAATTCTTTACGAAACTTAGACGTATAATATACTCCTATGGTCGAGAAAATGTAAAGAAATATAAACGTGGTTTCGTAGGCCACAAGCCAAACCCACAATGCGTGTGATAAGTTCTTAATATTCAGAATCAGACGGCATTGAGTCAGTTCTTAAAACTGACCACCGGCCACTGACAACTGACAATTGCCTATGTCCTGGTTTCGAAGAGATAAACCAAAGATCGACGCTCAGGAGATCGACGAAGAACAAACCGTTAAGACCGAGGGTATCTTTGTAAAATGCCCCGAATGCGATAGTGCGCTATATAAGCGTGAGCTGACCGATTCGCACGAGGTTTGTACACATTGTGGATACCACTTTCGCTACACCGCGGAGGGCCGGCTCGAAGACCTTTTTGACGATGGCCGCTACCAGAAGCTCGACGAAGAAGTAACCTCAGGCGATCCGCTCGGTTTCTACGACACTAAGGCCTACACCGACCGCATTGATCAGGCAAAGGAAATTTCAGGGCTCCCTGAGGCCATCGTTTCGGGCAAGGGCAAGGTTGGCGGACATTTGGTTTACGCTGCGGCGATGGATATGTCATTCATCGGCGGCTCGATGGGCTCGGCGGTCGGCGAGAAAATAACCAGAATAATCGAATACGCTTTGCGCGATCGCGGAGCCGTCGTGATATTTGCTGCTTCCGGCGGTGCTCGTATGCAGGAGGGCACTCTATCTCTGATGCAGATGGGCAAGATCTCGGCAGCGTTGTCACGACTTCACGAAGCACGTCTGCCATTCATCTCCGTATTGACCGATCCAACAACCGGCGGTGTTACAGCCAGCTTCGCCATGCTCGGCGACGTAAATCTCGCCGAACCAAAGGCCCTCATCGGCTTCGCCGGCCCTCGCGTTATCGAGCAGACGATCCGCCAGAAACTGCCAAAAGGCTTCCAACGCAGCGAGTTTCTCCTCGAACACGGCATGATCGACCGCGTCGTCGACCGCCGCGAAATGAAAGAAACCATCGTGCGAATGCTCGATTTTATGATGAATCCGGAGGTAGTCTAGGCCCCGACCGAAAACCATAGCTACTTTGTTACTTTATAAGAAGATCGTTACAGCCTGATCGGTTTCAGTTTATAGCCCTTGACCCGCAACAGTTTCACCACTCCGTTCAACCCGCCCAGGTGTCCGGCTCCAACGGCGATGAAAGCGGGACTGGACTTCATTTCTCTCTCAAGAATTGGGATCCAGGCCTTGTTCCGGTCATCGAGAAGTTTTGTTTGCATCGCTCTTTCGTTACGCATCTGCTTTGCCATAACGTTGAAAAGCTTGTCTGAATCTTGCGCTCTATAGACGGCCATCATCGATTTTAGTTCATCGACCGAACGCTGCGGGTCAGCGGCCATCTTATATAGATCCTGAGCTTGCTTTTTGAGCGGAGTGATGTCGAGGAAAGCCATCTGTTGAGCAACTGTCTCAAGTCCATTAACTGGCTTTTTCTTAGCGGCTGCGGCCTGCATAACGATCATGTCAACCGCGGATGGCGTACAGCCCAGAGATTTGGGATTGGTTACGATCATTACGGCCAGCATTGACGGCTTTATATTCTTAACCATCTCCGCCGAAACACCGATTGTCGACTTGAGAAGCTCATCGACCTTGGCATACTCCGCGTCGGTATAGAGATTTTTAAGCGTTTTCCCATCCTTCATCATCAGTCCGCCGACCATCGTTTGCGTCACGGCGGGATCATCGAGATCGAGTTCGAGAAGCATCTGATCGGTACGATCGATATAGTCAGTGAGCTTGTCCGCCGGGAGCATATCAGTAGGACATATCGCATGAAACGTTCCCAACAGATATGATGGTCTTGAGAGTTGCTTTCCGGAAATCTCGTAGAGCAGGGCTGAGGAGTTTTGCTGACTAAAGGATTGCCCGACCAGCAAAAACAGCAGACCGAGCGAGACGAGCTTGAAGGTACTATTTTTCATTGATACTGATTTCTTAGACTAAGAATTACAACGTTTCAGCATAAACTGCGAAAACAATTTCGACAAATAATGGACTTTCACGAGTCGGACACTTATCTCCTCTCTCTCGGCAATGAGGTCCAGGCGATGAAGCTTGGGCTCGAGAATATTCGCAAGTTGCTCGCCGCCCTCGGAAATCCTGAAACAAGCTATCTGAAAGTACAGGTCGCCGGGACGAACGGGAAAGGTTCGGTGTGTGCATTTCTCGACTCGATCTGCCGCGAGGCAGGCATCGAGGTCGGCGTTTTCACCTCGCCGCATCTCGTTTCGATCACGGAGCGAGTGCGAATTAACGGCGGCGATATCAGCGACAAAGAATTTGCCCGCATCGCAACACTTGTCCGGGAAACTTCTGACAAATTGGTCGAACGTGCAGAACTCGAAACCGTCCCAACCTATTTCGAACAGGTCACCGCCATCGCCCTCGTCGCCTTCGCCGAAGCCAACGTCAAACTCGCCATCCTTGAAACCGGCCTAGGCGGCCGCTACGACGCCACCACCGCCGCCAACGCCGAGATCGCCGCCATCACCCGCATCGATCTGGATCATCAGGAATACCTTGGAGATACGATCGAAGAGATCGCGGCGGAAAAGGCGGCTATCATTCGATCTGATTCAAAGGTCGTTTTGGCCCACCAGTCGAAGGCGGTTGAACGAGTCGTGCTCGGCCGATGTCGTGAAGTCGGAGTCGAAACTCTGTGGGCCTCAACGGCGATAGAAATAAGGAATGAACCCGTTATATTGCCGGCTCTGTGGGGTTCGATCAGAGCGGCGAAGGCTTATTATGGCAGTCTTACGTTCTGGAACATGCTTGGAAAGCATCAGTTCGAGAACGCAGCAGTTGCGATCGGGCTTGCTGAGACGCTACAAGATGCTGGATTCGAAATTTCAGTCGATGAGATCTCAATCGGTCTCGAAACCGCACGCCATTCAGGCAGACTGGAGTTCGACGGAAGGTATCTCTTTGACGGAGCCCACAATATTGGGGGCGCGAGAGCATTACGTGAGTATCTTGACGAATTCGTCTCTCGGCCGGTTACGATGATCTTTGGCGCGATGAGAGACAAGGACATTGCTGAGATCGCGGAAATTCTGTTTCCGCGTGCCGAGAAAATCGTTCTCACGCGGCCCGATAACTCAAGAGCGATGTCTTCCGAAGAGATTGCCGACGCGACACAAGAATTCGTTGACCAAGACCGATGTTTCCTCACCGAGAATGTAAGGGATGCAATCGATAAAGCCAACGAGATTGCAAGCGAAGACTCGATCATTCTCATTACCGGCTCGCTCTACCTTGTTGGCGAGGCGAAGCGAATTCTCAGATCTCAAATTTGAGATTTCAAATTTCAAATCTAAGATAGAATTTTATGCACAAACTAGTATTGATCCGCCACGGCGAGAGTCAGTGGAATAAGGAAAATCGTTTTACGGGCTGGAAGGATGTTGACCTGTCTGAGAAAGGCCGCGAAGAGGCTAAGGCTGCGGGAGAATTGTTGAAGGCAGAGGGGTTTACCTTCGACGAGGCGTACACGTCAGTGCTGAAACGCTCGATCCGTACGCTTTGGATAATTCTTGACGAGATGGACCTCATGTGGATACCGGTGACCAAATCTTGGCTTCTCAACGAGCGTCACTACGGTGCCTTGCAAGGCTTGAACAAAGCCGAGACCGCTGCACAATACGGTGAAGAACAAGTCAAGATCTGGCGTCGAAGCTACGATATTCCGCCGGGAGCTATGGATGAGACCGATGAGCGATATCTTGGCAATGACGCGAGATATTGCGGTATCGAAAAAGGAAAGTTTCCCGCAACAGAGTGCCTGAAAGACACCGTCGAACGCGTGATTCCGTATTGGGAAACTGAGATCGCTCCGAAGATAAAGGCTGGGAAACGGCTGATAATCACCGCTCACGGCAACAGCCTCCGCTCGCTCGTCAAGCATCTGGATGGCATCGCTGACGACCAGATCGTCGAACTCAACATCCCGACCGGTATCCCGCTCGTGTACGAACTCGACGACGACCTAAAGCCGATCAAAAGCTACTACCTGGGTGACGCCGATGCGATCAAAGCAGCTCAGGAAGCCGTTGCGAATCAGGGCAAGGCCGCATAAGGTATGTGGCAAAAAGCTGTATTCTTTCTTCTCATCATTTTCATCCTCTCGCCGTGGGGCTCGCCGGTCTATGCCCTGGCTCTGGGTTTGGCAATGGCTCTGACGATCGGCAATCCGTTCCCGTCGCTCACAGGCAAACCGGCTAAGTATTTGCTGCAGATTTCTGTGGCGATGCTGGGCTTCGGCATTGATCTAAGCTCCGTGTATCGGGCCGGAAGGGACGGTATCGGGTTTATTTTGTTTGTCGTGATTGGAGCGCTGGTCCTCGGCTATCTGATCGGGAAGGCTCTCAAGGTTTCGCCACGCGTGCGAACGCTTGTTTCATCCGGCACAGCGATTTGCGGCGGCAGTGCGATTGCCGCGATCGGTCCGGCGATAAAAGCCGAGAATGACGAAATGACAGTCTCGCTCGGGACTATCTTCATTCTAAACGCCATCGCCCTCTTTATCTTTCCCATCATCGGGCATTCTTTGGAACTTTCTCCGCAGCAGTTCGGTCTTTGGGCCGCCGTCGCTATCCAGGATACGAGCAGCGTCGTTGGAGCGGCAACGGCGTTCGGCGGCGATTCGCTAGCGGTCGCGACGACGGTAAAGTTGGCTCGCACCCTGTTTATTATTCCACTCGCGATCGCCCTTGCGTTCTATCACCGGGAAGAGGGCTCGAAGTCAAAGGTGACTCTACCGTGGTTCATTTTCTTCTTCCTCGGCGCAGCAGCGGTTCGAACCTACGGTTCGTCGATCATCTATCCGAGCCTTCTCGATTCGTTCGTTAACCTTGCCAAAGCCGGGCTTGCGGTCACATTGTTTCTTATCGGCCTTAGCCTCTCAATGGCAATGCTGCGTTCCGTGGGCTGGCGCCCATTCGCATTAGGAACGATCTTGTGGCTAATCGTTGCCTCGGCCACCCTATTCGGTGTCCTTCGCTTTCTGTAAGAAACCTGCTTCCCAGGGTATCAACCGCCGCCGACGAAATGGACGACTTCGATCCGGTCGCCATCTCTGACGAGCGTCTCTGCCCAGTCGGAGCGACGGATCACCGACCCGTTCAATTCGATCGCTATTCGTTGTTTCGGCAGCTCAAAATGATCCAGCAACCGCGCTAGATCAGTCTCAAACTCGATCTTTCGCGTTTCGCCATTCAGCACAATGCTACCTTCGCCCATGCAATAATTTTCCGCTTTGGCCGATAGATTTACAAATCGGAGAGTCTGAGATGGAAATTTAACCCGGTGTGACGATCTTGCGCAGCTCGATCTCTTCGCCGCCGGTCATCGCCCGAATGAGAAGTGCGGCGCGTCCGGCAGTGAAGTGCGGCAATTGGAGATGAATACGGGCGAGGCCATTTTGATCTGATTTGGCGTGAAATATCACGGGCCGAAAGGCAGAACCGAGGACTTTGACCAGAATCTGAGCATCGCCAACCACCTTCCGCTCCGTTCCGCGCGTTAGCATGACATTTACGGTCGTTCTATCGCCGCCCTTGAATTTGGAATCGCCGAGGATCTCAAGACTAAGTTTTGTATTCGTTGGGCGTTCCTTTCCGGAAAGTTCGCTAACGACCTCGACCGCCTCGGCGGAAAGTATCTCGACCTCCTCTATGATCTCGGCATCCAAAACCGGAAGATCGTCGAAGGATATTTCGTCCAGCGGGATCTCGGCTCGAACCTCGACCAGTTCTGGCTCGACAAAGGAAATGTTAATAGGCGGCCGTTCGTTGACTGGAATCTCAACGTTAACAGGCCTCGGCATCTCAAAACTCGGCGGCGACTCGAAATCAGAGTGGGGCGGAGCGGTAGTGTTGGTCATTACGGATGTGGAGACCACTTCGGGAACCTTGACCGGCTCGGCAGCGGCGGATTTCGCTGTTGCAGCTTCACTACTGGCCTTTCGCGTCATAGCGATCAGCTCATTGATACGGCCCGCTTTAACTGCGGCGCACATTAGTTTGTGTTGGCGTGAAAGGCGATCGGCGATCTCCTTTTCGTCCAGGGCAGTTACATCGAGATCGTCGTATTTTGCCCTCTTGCTGGCGAGGATCGTGCCCTTGTCATAGACGAGGGACACAATCATGTTCGCGGGCGCACCTTTATCCTCGGTCTGCACGTGATAAACAGTACCGTTGCACTCGATGTCAGTATTAAAGCCAGATATCACAGAGTTGATTTGGGCGAGAACGCGAGGATTTCGCGAAGTTCGGAGTAAACTTCGCCAATATCCAAGGTAACATACCGCGTTTCGGGCGGTCAACGGATATATTCGGCGATTGCGGACGCGCCGTAACCACTGCCTTGACACTATATAAGGGTTAAACTACGATTTAGTCTGTGCCACGAAAACTCGATGTGAATTAGGAAGCCGGGCGGTTTCCTCGGGTAAGCTACGGTAGAACGGTATAATTAATCTCGAGGTCTGAATGTCGGAATATAACGTCTTTGACTATGTGCCGATCGCGATCATGTTTATGGTTGCGGCTGGTTTTGGCTTGAGCCAATTGCTGGTCACTCAATTGATCGGCCCACGCAAACGTACCGCGACCAAATTGATGCCGTACGAATGCGGCAAAGACCCTGTCGGCGGAGCTCGCGATAAATTCTCGATCAAGTTCTACACCGTTGCTGTTATTTTCCTTCTGTTCGATATCGAAGTTTTGTTCATCATTCCGTTTGCCGTCGCATTCAAGAGCCTGATCGCGGCCGAGGCCAGCAGCGGAGTTTATTACGGCACGATCGCTTTCATCGAGATCATGGTGTTTATCGCGACCTTGATCGTCGGATATATATACGTCTGGAAGAAAGGCACCTTCGATTGGGGAATGCAGGCACGTGCGGAGGCCCGCGAAGAGGCCAAGATAATGGCCAAACTGCGTCGCGAAGAGCACGCGGCAATGAAGCTTGCAGCCTAGGAAGTTTGGAGAGTTCGTTGAGTTTTTAGAGTTCGTTGAGTAAAGAGTTCCATTACTCAATGAACTCTAAAAACCCAATAAACTCAACAAACTAAAACTTATGGGTTTAGAAAACACATTATTCGAATCGCTTCCCGATGTCGTGACCGTCAAGCTCGACGCCGTCATCAATTGGGCACGCAAATCGAGCCTTTGGCCAGCGACATTCGGCCTGGCTTGCTGCGCGATCGAGATGATGAATACAGTGTCGGCCCGTAATGACCTGTCGCGTTTTGGAGCGGAGACATTTAGAGCTTCGCCGCGTCAGGCCGACGTAATGATAGTTTCGGGCCGCGTCTCGCGAAAGATGGCTCCGGTTCTGCGACGTATTTACGATCAAATGCCTGAGCCCAAATGGGTTATCTCGATGGGTGCATGTGCGACGTCGGGCGGTGTATTTGATAATTACGCGATCGTCCAGGGCGTCGATAAGATCGTTCCGGTCGATGTGTACGTTCCCGGATGTCCGCCGAGGCCGGAAATGCTGGTCCACGCGATCACGATGCTTCAGGAAAAGATCATGAAGGAATCGGTCAAGGATCGCCGCGACACATACGATCCCGAGTCGCGCGTGTCGATCGTACCTGGAACGCTGCCGGTTACAGAAGGCACAACCCTCGAGCGAGAAATGGAAACCGAAGTCGCCGCAGGCGAAACCTCGCGGCCATACTCAGTGCCATCGAAGCACGAGCGACGAAGATCGTCATAATGAAGAAGAACGCCCTCGCAGCAATGTTGCTTCTTGTTCTTGCCGGTTCGTTTACTGCGGTAAGTGCTCAGGCCAAACGGCTCTGGACGTCGCCGAAAGCCGGAATATGGCGGGTCAACGCTACGGACGAGGAGAAGGAAGTTTGGCACGGCCAAATGAAGCTTGCTAGAAAAAACAACGGTAAATATCGCGGTTATTTCTATTGGATCTCGTCCGACAAAACAACATCGGGCCGCGAGTATTTTATCGGTAGTTTTGATAGGAGAACGGGCAAGTTAAGATTGAAAGCTTACGCCGTTAAAAATATCAAGGGCGAACTAGGCGTCGGCAACTACCTGGCCTCGGTAAACAAGCGCGGCCGAAACATACCTTTCGGAAAGTGGTCAGGCGGCGAGAGTATTCCCGGAATTTGGTCGGCTGTGTGGTTGAAAGCCAGATAAGAGATTTTGCATGTCAACTTTATTGGAGTTCGTAGATAAACTTAAGGAAAAGGACGAGGCGTGGATCTCCTCTGTCGTTGACGCCTACGGGGAAGTAACCATAACCGTCCCGGCGGGATCGATCGTTGACGTTTGCCAATTTTTCAAAGAAGAGCATGGTTTTGACCTCTTAGCCGATCTTTGCGGCTGCGACCGCGGACCTGAGGAAGATCCGCGTTTCGAGGTCAACTATCACCTTTTCTCAACAAAACATTATCAACGGCTCCGTCTGAAAGTGTTGCTTACCGAGGACGACGCGCATGTTCACACGGTCACACACCTTTGGAAAACAGCCGATTGGCACGAACGCGAGACGTACGATCTCGTAGGCATAATATTCGACGGCCATCCGGATCTGAGACGCATTTTGCTACCGTCCGATTTCGATGGGCATGCCTTGAGAAAGGACTATCCGCTTAGAGGCTACGAGCCTTACAGCTTGAATTAATATGGCAACTGCCGTAGAAACCATAAATTCGCCCGAGGTTCTCGACAGCGCACTCGAATCGCAGATGACCCTGTCGATGGGGCCGCAGCATCCGTCGACGCACGGCGTGTTGCGTCTTGACCTGCGGCTCGACGGCGAGATGGTCATCAAGGCCATTCCGGACATTGGCTATCTCCACACGGGGATGGAGAAGCTCTTTGAATACAAGAAATACCAGCAAGGCATCGTCATCACCGATCGGATGGATTATCTCAATCCGCTCGGCAACAATCTCGCCTATGTAATGGCCGCTGAGAAGCTTCTCGGCCTCGAAATTCCCGAGCGTGCTCAGGTGATTCGCGTGCTGATGTGTGAATTACAGCGTATCGCCTCGCACATGGTCTGGTTTGGCACATCGTGTCTCGACATGGGAGCAATGACGCCGTTTTGGTTTACTTTTAAGGAACGCGAAAAGATCCTCAACCTTATCGAGTCAGCCTCCGGCGGGCGCATGACGCCGAGCTATTTCCGCATCGGCGGCCTGATGATGGATCTGCCGGCCGGATTTGAGAATCGCGTTAATCAGTTCCTGCGTGACTTCCCTGACGCCCTCGAAACCTTTGACACGCTTATCACCGGCAACACCATCTGGCACAGCCGCACGAAAGGCGTCGGTATCATTTCGAAGGAAGATGCGATCGATTGGGGCCTGACGGGTCCGAGCCTACGCGGCAGCGGCGTTGAGCTAGATCTACGTAAGGTCAATCCTTACACAGGTTACGAAACGTACGATTTTGATATTCCGACCGAGCCGGACGGCGATGTGTGGTCGAGATTTAAAGTGCGAATGCGTGAGCTGACCGAGTCGTACAAGATCGTTCGCCAGGCTCTCGAAAGATTAAAGCCCGGCCCGATCAAGGCCGACGCTCCCAAGATCGTTCTGCCCGATCGTGACGACATGCGTAAGCATATGGATTCGCTGATCCACCATTTTCTGATCGTCGCCGAGGGCTTCAACGTACCCGAAGGCGAGGTCTATATGGCGATCGAGGCCTCAAAGGGCGAACTCGGCGTCTATATGAAAGCCAACGGCGGCCCCAAACCCGAACGCGTCCACTTCCGCGGGCCATCGTTCGTTAACCTTTCGGCTCTGCCGGTCATGAGCGAAGGCGAAATGATCGCGGATGTGGTGGCGATCATTGGGTCGTTGGATATTGTGTTGGGGGAAATTGACAGGTGAAGATAATATTTAGAACTGCAATTTTCATTGCCTTATGGTCGGTAGGAGCAGGCTCGATCTGGTCGCAGGAATGCGACCTCCAAGTTCTCGGTTTTGATCGGACATCCCCAGATGCTCAACTGGATAAGGGTTCGGCCGATGCAATTGATCAGAAAACGAAAAAGAAAATAAGCTCGGTTCTAGACGAAAGCGGATTTAGGTCTTTTGGGAGGATCCCAAATGGCAAATATCATGTTCATTTAAGTGCTCCCGGCTACAAGACAACCATCCAGCATATTCAGCTTACCTGTGATGCTGGTAATGCACCTGTTGCCTATCGGATTGAAATGTGGAAGGGCGACTCTGGGCAGTTTGTCACCAACCCAAAGGTCATTGCACCCTTACGACTAATCCGGCTCGACCGACCGGCGAGAGTTGTCGTTGCCGAGCCGGGTGCGGGAAGGGTTGCTCAGCCGGGGGGGGAGGAAAACGTGATAGGCTTCGCGGACGGTGCTGGTGTCCTGAATAACCAAGCGAATCAGTTGCCGCAGCCTGCATATCCGCCGGCTGCGTTGGCAGTTAATGCGGGAGGGTCGGTGAACGTGCGAGTGTTGATTGATGAGCAAGGCATCGTAATTTCAGCGTCCGCAGTAAGTGGGCATCCCCTGCTCCGAACAGCAGCCGAGGCGGCGGCCAAAAAAGCGAAATTTGCGCCAACGCGACTTTCCGGACAGCCCGTAAAAATAAGCGGCATTCTTGTATACAACTTTGTTCCCTAAATTTGGTAATGGCAGCAGCAACACCTACAAGCTATACAGACAAGATTCTCGTCTCCGGCGAGGTGGCGGAGTTTTCGCCAGCGGTCATCGATGAGATGAAGGCTCACGTCGGGAAGTATCCGGCAGATCGGACGCGTTCGGCATTAATACCCCTGCTTTTCGTAGTTCAGCGTGAACGCGGGTGGCTGGATAATCCGGGCGTTAATTTTCTTGCACAGTTTTTGAATTTAGAGGTGACGGACGTCTGGGAGACCGCGACATTTTACTCGATGTTCAACCTCCGCGAGGTCGGCCGTCATCACATACAGATCTGCAAGACCTTATCGTGCAGAATCATGGGCGAGCCAGACATCACCGATCACGTCTGCTCAAAGCTCGGCATTCATCCCGGCGAAACAACCGAAGACGGCAAATATACGGTCACCATGGTCGAATGCCTCGGCAGCTGCGGCACTGCCCCGATGATGCAGATCGGGTTTGATTACTATGAAGATCTGACAGTGGATAAGGTCGATAAGATATTGGCGGATTGTAAATAATTATGACCAACGGCGAGATCATTAAAGGATTGTACGACGCATTTGCTACCGGTAATGTGCCGGCGGTACTCGGGGCGTTTGACGAGAGTATCTCGTGGACCGAGGCTGAGGGATTTATGTATGGCGGCACGTACGAAGGGCCGAACGGCGTACTCACCGGGGTCTTTATGCGGATCGCGACGGAATGGGAAGGCTTTACCGTAGTGGCGAACAAGATCGTTGACGGCGGCGACGGAAATGTCATTTCGACCGGTACATATTCAGGCAAATATTTGAAAACGGGCAAGTCGATGTCAGCTCCGTTTGCTCATGAATGGGAGCTGCGTGACGGCAAGATCGTGAAGTTTAACCAGCATACTGATACGTTGGTGATCGCGAGAGATTTAGGACTGTAAATCAGGCGGACGAGGGCGTCCGCGTTCCATTATGGAGATCAAAGCAATAGGCTGCGAGCCGCTTCAACTTAGGCTGATGCACGTCAAGGATGGGCATACGCTAAAGGTGTATCGCGACCACGGCGGTTATAAGGCGCTTGAGAAGGCGTTGAAAATGGCTCCGGCGGATGTGATCGACGAAGTCAAAAAGAGCGCTTTGCGTGGACGGGGTGGTGCCGGATTCCCTACCGGGATGAAGTGGTCCTTCGTGCCGAAAGATTCGCCAAAGACCAAATATGTCGTCTGTAACGCCGACGAATCCGAGCCTGGCACATTCAAAGACCGCTATCTGATGGAGCGCGACCCACACGCCCTGATCGAGGGCATGATCATCGCCGGTTGGGCACTTGGCTCGCCGACCGGCTACGTTTACACGCGTGGCGAATACAAATATCTGATCGACATCATGGATGTCGCCCTCGCCGAGGCGAGAGAGGCCGGAATTCTTGGCAGCAATATCATGGGCTCCGGATTTGCGATGGATATCCATACGCATACTGGAGCGGGAGCATACATCTGTGGTGAAGAGACCGCTCTGCTCAGTTCGCTGGAAGGCTATCGCGGACATCCGCGAATGAAGCCACCTTTCCCTGCCGTCGAAGGCGTTTACGCCAGTCCGACCATCGTCAATAACGTCGAGACGCTTACTGCCGTGCCGCAGATCATCAATATGGGCGGCGAAACCTGGCGCGACCTCGGCACCGAAAAATCAGGCGGCACAAAACTTTGGTCCGTCAGCGGCCATGTCAACAAACCCGGAGTTTACGAACTCCCAATGGGCTACATGGACATGGAAAAGTTCATCATGGAGGACTGCGGCGGCATAAAAGGCGGTAAGAAGCTTAAGGCGGTCATTCCCGGCGGCTCCAGCGTTTATATCATGAATGCCGAGCAGATCGTTGGCAAAGGCGTGACGATGTGCTACGAGGGCCTTGTCGATGGCGGGTCGTCCGTCGGCTCGGGGGGCTTTATCGTGATGGACGAGACGGTCGACATCATGGAAACGACCAAGAATCTAACGAAATTCTACAAACACGAAGCGTGCGGCTGGTGTACGCCTTGCCGCGAAGGTACTGACTGGCTCGTAAAAATATTCGACCGCATCTCATCCGGCGGCGGACGCCCGGAAGATGCACAGTTAATGCTCGATATCTGCGACAACATCGAGGGTAAATCGTTCTGCCCGCTAGGGGACGCCGCAGCGTGGCCGATACAGTCGGCGATCAAGCAATTTCCGGCTGATTTCAAGAAATGGCTCGTGGATAAGACGGCAAATGCTGTAACGCCAAACGTTTAGATGGGACAGAAAGCACTCAAAAGATCGATAATGATCGCTGGGCAGGCAGCAATATTGCTGCTTGTGGCGAGTGCCTCGCTGTTCGCCCAAGGCAAGAATCCACTGATCCTGATCCCGGGCCTTTCCGGATCGGAGTTGGTAGACAAGAAAACCGGTGAAAAGATCTGGTTTCGTGCCGTAAAAGCCAAGTCTGAAGATCTCCGATTGCCGATCTCGACCAATATTAACCGGGTTCAGGATGACATCATCCCAGGAGATGTCCTCAGGAACGTAAAGATCGGCCCGGTGACAGTTACCGACGTCTATGGCGGATTCATCAGGGCGATGGAGATGCGTGGCGGTTATCTCGAAGAGAATTGGGACTCGCCCTCGGAAGACGGCGACCACGATTCGCTTTATGTTTTTCCCTACGATTGGCGTCTCGACAACGTCGCCAATGCTCTGAGGCTTTTTTCGGCAGTCGAAGCCCTCAAGAAGAAGCTCAAAAAACCAGACTTGAAATTTGATATCGTCGCGCATTCGCTCGGCGGCATCATTTCGCGATACGCTGTAATGTATGGCAACGCAGATCTGCCCGCCAGCGGAAAGAAGCCGACCCCAACTTGGGCCGGTGCAAAGCATTTTGACAAGGTGATCCTGTTGGGAACGCCAAATGAAGGCTCGGCAAATTCGCTGAGTGCCCTGCTGAATGGCTACACGATCGGCGGCCTCCGCATTGACCTGCCGTTCCTTGAGGATACTTCGAGATTTACTGTTTTCACTATCCCGTCGGCATACCAACTGCTTCCCGCACCGGGAACGCTCCGTGTGCTAGACGACAAACTCGACCCGATCGAGGTCGACGTTTATGACACGAAAGTTTGGTCGAAATACGGTTGGAACCCAGTTGAGGATAAGGGCTTCGTGGATAAGTTTGATGAATCCGAACGAAGGATCGCTCCGCAGTTTTTTGCCGACCAGCTATCGCGTGCAAAACGCCTCCACGAGGCACTTGCGGCCTCTCGCGGAAAGTCTGGCGGTGTTATGTTTCAAATATTCGGCTCGGATTGCAGGGTAGCAGTCAACTCCGTCGTTCTCTATCGCGACCGCGAATCAGAGAGTTGGAAGACGGTTTTTCGCCCGAAGGGTTTTACGAGGGCGAACGGGACTAAAGTTAGCGACAGCGAACTGAAAGATGCGATGACCACGCCTGGCGACGGTGTCGTGTCAACAAGATCGCTCGAGGCGATGACGCAGTCGGAAAACGCCGGTGTGCGTTCGATAATGGATTCAGGAGCACCAAAGTACGTTTGTGAGGAACACAGTAAGCTCGCTGCGAACAGCAGGATCCAAGATCAAATTATAAAATTTCTGGATATAAAGACTGCAATAGCGGATCAAAAGGATAGATAAGGTGAATTATGGGAAAAGGTGATAAGAGAACACGTCGGGGCAAGATTTTTGCGGGTAGCTATGGTAAGACACGACCTAAGCACAAGACTCCGGCATTCGTAGCCCCGACCGCAGAGAAGCCGGCAAAGAAGACCAAAGCCAAGGAATAGTCCGAAATGAAATTTGCCGAGTCAAAAGATAGCGGCGTACATGCAAATCTTGGAAGATTGGCCGGCGAATGGACGGGGACAACCACGACGTGGTTCGAACCTGATGTTGTTGCCGATCAATCGCCGATGACCGGCAAGATCACGTCGATCCTTGACGGGCGTTTTGTTTTGTACGAGTACAAAGGCGAGATGATCGGAAAGCCGTTTGAAGGACTGACCATCTTCGGATTCGATCTCGCGACCAACAAGTTTCAGGCAGCTTGGGTCGATAGCTTTCATATGTCGACCGCAATAATGACTTCCGAAGGCGACGCGGGCGACAAATTGTCCGCTTTTGGAACCTATTTTACCGGCGCGGAAACGCCACGCTGGGGCTGGCGGACTGAAATTGATATCGTTGATGACAACAATATTCTGATCACGGCATTTAATGTCTCGCCTGAGGGCGACGAAGCGAAGGCGACCGAGACGCTGTATTCGCGAAAAGTTTAATTGCAAACAGGTTTAATGGCAGAACAGATAAAAGTAACGATAAACGAGCAGGAATTCGAGGTCGATAAGGCCGCGCGTTTGATCGACGTGTGCCGCGAAAAGGGCTTTGGCATTCCGTCGTTTTGCTATTACCAGGACCTCGAATTACAGGCGTCGTGCCGCATGTGCCTCGTACGCATCGACAAGATGCCGAAGTTGCAGACGTCCTGCACGATCCTCTGCACCGACGGCATGGTCGTCACTACGCAGAGCGAGGAAGTCGAAAAGGCCCAGCGTGCGATGGGCGAATTTCTGCTCACTAACCACCCGCTTGATTGCCCTGTCTGCGACCGCGGCGGCGAATGCGAGCTGCAAGAAGTCATTTTCGATTGGGGCGATGTAGAGGAACGTTTCTCTGAGAAAAAGAACGTTGCACCTGAAAAATATTTATCACCCATCGTCGCCAACGACCCGCAGCGATGCATACTCTGCAAACGCTGCACACGCGTCTGCGACGAATGGATGGGCGAAGACGCCATCGAGGCAGGTAATCGTGGAGCTAACACCGTCATTGGCACGTACGGCGGTTGGCTCAACTGTTCGCAATGCGGCAACTGTATCGAAGTCTGTCCGACCGGAACCCTGCTCGACGGTGTCTATCGACATGAGACTCGTCCCTGGGAACTCGAACAGACCGTATCGACTGACGTTTACGGCTCGGACGGAATGCAGATCTCGATCGGCTCACGCGGCGGCAAGGTGCATCGCATCGTCGCACGCGACCGGTATGTTAATGGCCTTAACGGCGAGTTTCTCGATGTAAAGGCCCGTTTCGCACACGAATTTGTAAATCACGCCGACCGCATCAAGACGCCGATGATCCGCTATTCGAAAGGCGGCAAACTCATCCCTTCGACTTGGGATGCGGCGATCAAATTTGCGGCGGATAAGTTCAAAGAAGCTGGTAAATCAGTTGGCGTCGTCGCGAGCCCAAGGCTGACGAACGAAGCGGTCTTTACACTAAAGAAATTCGCTGTAGATGCCGCCGGTTCTGACGCCTTCGCAGTTTCGGACACTAGCGATGTTGCTCCGGTATTTGATAATTTAAGCGTTCCGCTTTGTACACATAAGGAAATTCGCTTTGCCTCAACAATCGTTCTGATCGGCGGCGAACCGGAAGAAGAGCAGAGCTACACCGCCAAACAGATCCGCCAGGCGGTTCGTAACGGCGGGGCTAAGTTCATCTGTGTCAACGACACGCCGATAAATCTGTCGCGACAGGCGACACAGTTTGTCCACGTAAATCCGGGAACGGTCGATGCGTTTGCTCTGGCAATGGCAGACTCCGGATCGGCGGGCAATGCTGCATCGAAAATGGGCGTTGAAGCCGCCGAGATAGATGCGGCGATCAAGACGATCAGCGAGACAACCGGTAGCGTGATCATCATGTTTGGCAGTGAGTTATCGAACGAATCCCAAGCGACGATCTCTTCTTGTGCATCGACATTTGTCGGTAATGGCCGAACGGTGCTTCTGCATCCGCTTCCCAAATACAACAACTCGGTCGGTGCGCACGACATGACGTCGGGGCGAAGTTCCGTTGCCGATGTTGTTAAGAACGCCAAAGCGGTGCTCGTAGGCGGTAGTTTGCAGGACGCGAGCGTTTTGGCGGGCAAAGATTTTGTCGCGGTTCAGGAGCTTTTCCTGACCGAGACCTGCGATCACGCCGATGTGGTCTTCCCGGCGGCAAGTTTTGCAGAGATCGACGGTACATTTACCAACAACGCGGGCAACGTCCAGCGTGTTCGCAAGGCGATCGACCCCATCAATCAGGCGAAACCCGACTGGATGATCACCGCATTGATAGCCCGTGAAATGGGCAGCGAGATCGCTCCCGATTGGTCGCCGTCAGCAATATTCAGGTCGATAGCCGATTCGGTTCCGGCATACGCAGGCCTGCGTTATCCGGCGCTCAAGGATGAGTCGAGTCCGGTGCAGGCGAAATACGAAATTAAGGCGAATTCAGTTGATATCACTGCCTTGAAAGGCTCGGTCGAGAAAATGGCCGCCGCTGAGAAAATCACAGAAGTGCCAAGGGTCGGCCACAAACTACATCGTTTGACGACAATGACAAGCAAAACCCAGCAGTTTCATCTGCTGGCTCACGGCAATCCGAAACCGGAGAATCTACTCGTTTCGCCGCTTGCTCAGTTTGAATTGGACGGTAGTTCGAAGCAGGCACTGGCCGATGCTGCTGTGGTCGGCGTCTCCGATCGTACCAATCCGGGCGGACGGTGACTGCCGTTGCCTTTAGGCAACGGTTGAAGGATCAAAGTGTTCTGCGGGCTTTAGCCCAATGAAGTTAATGTTTTTGCGTACCGTTGGCTAAAGCCAACGGCAATATTGATGGAACTGGAACAGATTGTTAAAACCGCATTTCCGTTTATCGTGATCAGCATCGGTGTGCTTCTCGCCTTTCAGGGCGTACTGATGATCGTCGCCTATACGGTGCTCGGCGAGCGCAAGATCCTCGGCTGGATGCAGGGCCGCGTCGGCCCAAATCGCGTCGGCCCGTGGGGTGTCTTGCAGCCCTTTGCCGATCTGCTCAAGTTTATCTTCAAGGAAGACATCGTTCCCGACAAATCGACGAAATTTGTCTATTTTCTGGCCCCGATGGTCGCTTTGACCTGTGCGATTCTGCCGATCGCGGTTTATCCATTCGGCCCGGCGATCACGACGGTCGACTGGAGCTTTCTTCCGTACGGACTCGGCGAAGGCGTCCGTGCATTGCCGCTAACTATTGCAAAGATAGACGTTGGCGTGCTTTTTGTACTTGGAATCACTTCGGTCGGCGTTTACGGTATCGCTCTCGCGGGTTGGTCGTCCAACAGCAAATACTCGCTCATGGGCGGACTGCGTTCGTCGGCACAAATGATCTCGTACGAACTCGCGATGGGAGCTTCGGTCATCGGCGTTGTTATGCTCGCCGGGACGTTGGACCTAAACGGCATCATTTATGCTCAGCAACAGTCCACGTTTCGCTGGTTTATCATCCCTCAGTTTATCGGCTTTTTTGTGTTCCTAATCTCTGCTTTTGCTGAAACGAACCGAACGCCCTTTGATCTGCCTGAGGCCGAAACGGAGCTTGTCGCGGGCTTTCACACCGAATATTCGGCACTAAAATTCGCACTGTTCTTCATGGCCGAGTACGTGAATATGTTCACTGTCTCGGTGATGTGCGTCGTCCTATTTTTAGGCGGCTGGTACGTTCCCGGCCTGAGTCATATATTTGAGGTCGGCTCGATACCGTATGCTCTGGTCAGCCACGTAGCCTTCATCGGCAAGATCTGTGCGTTCCTGTTCCTGTACATCTGGGTTCGCGGTACTCTGCCGAGATTTCGTTTTGACCAGCTTATGAATTTTGGCTGGAAGTTTTTGCTGCCCGTCGCGTTGGCTAATGTGATCGTGACGATCGTGGTAGTGTTTTTTTTGAATCGGTAGGAGTTTAAACGCAGAGATCGCAGAGGACGCAGAGTTAATAAAAGCTGCATCTCCTTATTGCTTTCATAGATTGGTTTTCTCTGCGTTCTCCGCAGCCTCTGCGTTGAAAAAGTTTGTATGGTTGGGACAGCTCTATTTTTCTTATTTGCCGGATTCGCCATCATGTGTGCGATCTCGATGGTGTATCACAAGAATCCGCTATACAGCGCGATCTCGCTGGTCGGCGTGTTTATCTCGCTGTCGTGTATTTACGTAACGCTGGCGGCTCCGTTTATCGCGGCCGTGCAGATATTGATCTATGCGGGTGCGATCATGGTTTTGGTCGTGTTTGTGATCATGCTGTTGAATCTCGACGACGACCGACCTCTGAATAGACTTCGGTATCTATATGCGATCGGTGGCGGCCTCGGGGTTGTGTTGCTTGCTCAGACGCTATTTGTTTTTTACGCCGTACTTCGTGCACCGAATGAGGCAGTTGACCCGAATACATCGGCGGGAAAAACTCTAACGATCGGCCAGGCGATGTACACGGAATATTTGCTGCCGGTCGAGATAGTCGGCGTACTTCTGATGATGGCAATAATCGGCTCAGTAATGCTTGCCCGGCGTCTCGCTCAGCCGCAGCTCGAATTGGTCGTAGAGCGGGAAGAGGACTTGCGGGACGGAGAGGATTGAATTCGTAATTCGTAATTGGAAATTCGTAATTGGAAGTATGGAACCGAATTTAGCGAGTTATCTCGCACTTTCAGGAATATTGTTCACGATCGGCTGCGTCGGCGTTATTTTCAAACGCAACGCGATCGGGATGTTCATGTGTATCGAACTGATGCTCAACGCGGTCAATCTGACGTTTGTCGCCTTTTCGCGGTACTACGCCGATACGACCGGGCAGCTTTTTGTATTTATGGTAATGGCCGTCGCCGCCTGCGAGGCTGCAGTTGGGCTTGGCATAATCATCGCATTCTTCCGCAACAGTCAGTCGGTCGATGTGGATGATGCGAGCTTGATGAAGAATTAAGGTTCGTAAGTGCAGGCATTAGCTTGCTGACCGCAGCAGAGACAAGGTAAAGCTTGCACTCTGATCTCTCGCGGATTGGGAAACGAAAGGGATAATGGTTGAAAATAACCTACTTAGTATCATAATTTTCGCCCCGCTGGTCGGTGCCGTGATCAACTGGCTCATTGGCGGGAAGCTGAAGAACGAGATGTTCAGCGGCCTTGTCGCCTGCGGTTCGATCCTTGTGTCGACGATCGTTGCGTTTTATGTCGCGTTCGTAGCGGGCGGCGGTGCGTTGTTTATCGACAAACCGGTTCTTGATCATCTTTGGACGTGGATTCAGGTTCGTACTTTCCGTGCTGATTTTGGCCTCGGAATGGATCGTCTGAGCGGCATTTACGCCTGTTTTATCACTTTTGTCGGACTTCTCATCCACATCTTTGCGACCGGCTATATGCACGGGGACAAAGGGTTCTATCGCTTTTTTGCGTACCTGAATCTCTTTATGTTCGCGATGCTAACGCTCATTCTGGCAGATAATTACCTGCTGATGTTCGTCGGCTGGGAAGGTGTGGGGCTTTGTTCGTACCTGCTGATCGGTTATTACATCAAGAAGGACGAGGCTCGAAAGGCTGCGAAGAAGGCCTTTGTAATGAACCGCATCGGCGACTGGGGCGTGCTGATCGGCATCTTTCTCGTGTTTACTCTAACCGGTTCGATCTCGTTCTTTGATAAGACGGTTGACGGCCAGCCGGTGCAGAGCGTGTTTACGTTTGTGCTGGCAAACATGTCGGCGGACCCTTTCACATGGGGAGCGATCGTCGCGGGCGGCCTGACGTCGGTTGGCGTTCTGCTCTTTATCGGAGCGACAGGTAAATCGGCTCAGATCCCGCTCCTGACATGGCTGCCGGACGCGATGGCTGGACCGACGCCAGTTTCTGCTCTTATCCATGCGGCGACAATGGTCACGGCAGGTGTTTATCTCGTTGTCCGTTCGAATGCGATCTATCAAATGTCGCCGACCGCGATGTGGATCATTGCTATTATCGGTGCCGCGACGGCGATCTTTGCCGCTTCGATAGCGATCGCTCAGAACGATATCAAGAAGGTTCTCGCCTATTCTACAGTCTCGCAGCTTGGATTTATGTTTCTCGCCGCTGGCGTCGGAGCATTTACGGTCGCGATCTTTCACGTGATGACACACGCGTTTTTCAAGGCGTTGCTCTTCCTCGGTTCCGGCTCTGTCATTCACGGAATGCACCATGAGCAGGACATGCGAAAGATGGGTAACCTGAAAAAGCATATGCCCATTACGTTCATAACGATGGCGATGGGCTGGCTCGCGATCTGCGGAATTCCGATCTGGGCAGGATTTTTCTCAAAGGACGAGATCCTTTACAAGACATTTGCCGCCGACAAGTATTTCCCCTCGGGAGCCTTTCTCGGCGAGGAATTTCTTTACGGTGTTGCCTTACTAACCGCTGTTTTAACAGCAGTTTACATGACCAGAATGATGGTCATGACATTCTGGGGCGAAGAGCGTTTTCACCACGAAATTGCAGGCGAACACGATCACGCGCGCTCTGATGTAGCCGAAAATGGGACAGACTCCCACGCAGATGAACATCACGATGCGCGCGCTGAGGTAGCCGAAAATGGGACAAGCGATGCTCACGCTGCCGACGACGATGAGGAAGAGCATCATCACATCCCGGCGGACTTCAAACCGCACGAATCGCCGTGGGTGATGACCGTGCCGCTGATCATTTTGGCGTTTCTATCGACAGTCGGCGGCCTCGTTGGTGTGCCGTATGCGATGAGCTCGCTGGTAGGCATCAAGGATGTGAATTCGTTTGAGCATGTACTCGAACCGGTGATCGCCGAAACGGAAATGCCAACCGCAATCGCGGCCCGAGAAGCGGCAAAGTCGCACGCTCCTGAGGTTGTTCAGAAAGAAAGGCTGCTCGCAGGATTGTCGGTCGTAATGGCCGCTCTCGGTATCGCCATCGGCTTCGGACTTTTCCTTAAAACGCCGCTTCGGAAAATGCCGAAGATCCTCGAGCAAAAATGGCGGCTCGATGAATTTTACAATGGTTACATCGTCGATCCGATCACACGATTTTCGACCAAGAGCCTCTGGAAAGGCTTCGACGTGGGCTTTATCGACGGCATCGTCAATGGCATTGGCAGTTTTGTGATGGAGGCGGGGAATCTCGTCCGCGGCGTGCAGGTCGGCTACGTCCGCAGCTACGCGGCGATCATACTCATGGGTGCGTTGGCCGTGCTTGGATATTTTATTTATTACGGGTTGAAGCTCGTAGTATGATGTTCAAAGTTTCAAGTTCAAGGTTCAAAGTATCTGCTTACAACCTTGAACTTTGAACATTGAACTTTGAACTAATTTTGATGGACTTTTTGAACGACAACCTTCTTACGATACTGATCCTGCTGCCCGTCGTCGGTGCCGTGCTTACGCTCGCGCATCAGTCGTTTTGGAAGCAGGAAAGCCAGCTCAAATGGGTGACGCTTGGCTTTACCGTGCTCAATTTTGTGGTGTCGCTGGCACTATTCTCCAAATCGGCTGTTGCCGGAGCGAGCGGATTCTTTTTTGAGAAGAACGTACCGTGGATCAACGCGATCAATACGAATTATCACGTCGGCGTCGACGGACTGAGCTTTTGGTTGGTCATATTGACGACCTTTATCATGCCGATCGCGGTGCTATCGACTTGGCACGCGGTCGAGAAAAAGGCTACGGCGTTTTACGTCTTTTTGCTGCTGCTCGAGTCGGCGATGATCGGCGTTTTTGTATCGCTCGATCTGCTGGTTTTCTACCTGTTCTTTGAAGCCTCGCTTATCCCGATGTTCTTCTTGATCGGCGTCTGGGGCGGTGAGAATCGTATCTACGCGGCGGTTAAATTCTTTATCTTTACGGCACTCGGCAGCTTGCTGATGCTGGTCGCGATCATTGCCTTGTTTTTCATCTATGCGGATCAGACTGGCCTCGGCGGTTCGTTCGATTTTGTCGCGATACTGAACGCTATGAAAGCGGGAAATCTGATCCTGCCAGCGCAAACGGGAATGCTCCTGTTTGCTGCGTTCGCCATCGCCTTTGCGATCAAGGTGCCGCTGTTCCCATTCCACACATGGCTGCCGGACGCACATACTGAAGCTCCGACGGCTGGTTCAGTCATTCTTGCCGCCGTTTTGCTGAAGATGGGAACGTACGGCCTGATGCGGTTCAACTTTGCGTTATTCCCTGACCAGAGCCGCGAGACGGCGTGGATATTTATCACGCTCGCGATCATCGGCATTATTTACGGTGCATTGGTCGCAATGGTGCAGCCTGATGTAAAACGCCTCGTCGCGTATTCGTCGGTTGCCCACATGGGTTTTGTGATCCTCGGCATGTTCTCGTTTACCGAGATGGGAATGCAGGGTGCGGTCTATCAGATGCTCAATCACGGTGTCTCGACTGGAGCGCTGTTCCTGCTCGTCGGCTTTATCTACGAACGTCGCCACACGCGGCAGATCAAGGATTTTGGCGGTCTGGCGAACGTCATGCCGATATACGCGACGGTATTTATTTTCACAGTGCTTTCGTCGGTCGGACTGCCGTTCCTGAATGGCTTCGTCGGCGAATTCCTGATCATGGTCGGAATGTTCCAGTCGCAGGTACTTAGCGTGACCGCGACGGTCAATTGGAACTACGTCGCCACGATGATCGCCGGAACTGGCGTTATCTTCGCTGCGGTTTATCTACTCTGGATGGTGCAGCGAGTCTTCTTTGGCAAGGTGACGAATGAGAAGAACCGCTCGCTCGCCGACCTCAATTGGCGCGAGATCGGCCTGTTGGCTCCGCTGCTCTTCCTGATGATCTACATGGGCGTCTATCCGAAGCCTTTTCTGGACAAGACCGAGAGCGTCGTCAAAGGTTTGCAGGAAAGCGTGATGCATCAGGCTGGTGGAACGATCGAAAAAACTGAGTTGAAGCCGGTATCGGCCGACGCCGAACAGAAGTAATGAATATGTTTCTCTTTGCAGAACTGACAACGCCCGACCCGAATGTATCGGTCATTCTCCCGGAGATGATCGTCGCTGTGGCGGGTGTCATCGTGATGCTTTACGACAGTTTCTTTCCGAAGCAGCGTGCCGTCTCAGGCGCGATCGCGATCATCGGGCTTATCGCCTCGGGCATAGTTCTGGCGACGATGTGGGGTGGCAATTACCCGGCCACCTCGTGGAACGGCATGATCGCCCACGATAATCTGCGGCTTAGCTTTTCGTTCGTATTTTTGTTCGTCTCGGCAATGACCGTGCTCATCTCGACCGTGTGGGTCGAGCGTGAGAATGTTCCCGCGGGCGAATATCACGCACTTTTGCTGTTTGCCACCTTCGGAATGATGATGATGTCGGCGGGCAATGATCTCGTGATCATCTTCCTCGGCCTCGAAACGCTCTCGATCTCCACCTACGTAATGGCCGGCCTCAGGCGTGCTGATCTTAAATCGAACGAATCCGCGATGAAGTATTTCATCCTCGGTTCTTTCGCATCTGCTTTTCTACTGTACGGAATGGCTCTGATCTATGGTGCTACTGGTTCGACAAATCTGACCGAGATCGCCGGAAAGATCGCGGCTCCGAATTTCCCTGTCAACTTCCCTGCCCTGCTGCTCGCGGGTGGTGCAATGATGGTCATCGGATTCGGATTTAAGATCGCGATGGCACCGTTTCATATCTGGACGCCTGACGTTTACGAAGGTGCGCCGACGCCGGTCACGGCATTTATGGCGGCCGGGCCAAAGGCCGCTGCGTTTGCGTCATTCCTGCGCGTATTCGTACTTGGGCTTCCACTGGTTGCCGGTGTTCAGGCATCTGGCTATTTACACGAATCGTGGACGACAGCACTCGCCGTGATGGCAATGGCTACGATCATCATCGGCAACGTCGCGGCGATCATGCAGGACAACGTCAAGCGAATGCTCGCGTATTCGTCGATCGCACACGCTGGTTACGCTCTCGTCGGCTTTATCGGAGCCGGAATGGCGAAGACAGATCAGGCACGTGACGAAGCCATCGCATCGGTCGCGTTCTACATGCTGACCTACGCCGTGACGAATATGGGAGCCTTCGCCATCGTCACGCTGCTGTCGCAGAAGAATGATCGCCGCACACAGTTCGAAGATTACAACGGCATCGGCTTCAAATCGCCGCTGCTCGCATTTTCGCTATCGCTATTCATGCTCTCGCTCTTCGGCCTGCCGCTGACGGCCGGGTTTATGGGCAAGATACTGGTGTTTAGCTCAGCACTGGGCTCGGGCAATCTTCTCGTCACCGCATTGGTAGTTGTAGCGGTCATCGGTTCCGCGATCTCGGCATACTATTACCTGCGAATGATCGTCGTAATGTTCTTCCGCGAACGCACGACCGAGTGGGTCGCACCAAAAATCACCACAGCCATCGGGGCGGTACTCGTGATCGCAGTAATCGGCGTGTTCTATCTTGGCCTCTTTAGCGACGGACTCATCCAACGTTTTGCTCGGCCGGGAGCGGCGGTTGTTGTAAAAGCCGAAAAATAATCCCACCCACAAAATGGATATCGCCGCCGAAATTTGTGCGTCTATGGCCGAAGACTGGCTGCCCGCGATCTATCAGAAAAAGATCCGCTCACAGCGAACCCGCGCGTACAAGCTGAACATCCCCAAAAAAGAAAATCGTGCCGACATACAGTACACGCTCCTCGGCATCGAGCTAAAGGTCGGCCGCAAACGTTTCGCCTGTCCCGACCTCGCGACTGCGAGATACCTGCGTGTCTTCGCCCGACTCGGTTGTAACGACTTTGCAGTGCCCTACGACATAACAAAAATTTCGCCCGCCGCTGACGAGATCGAAACATCCTGGCAGCATTCGCTCGTTCTGCTCGAAAAGCTCGCCGGTGACGATACGACAGCTCGGTTGTCCCTTATCAAAGCGCTCCGCAACGAGATCGCAAAGATCGGCCCCGGCGATGCAATGCCGGTATTCGACCGCGAGACCAAACAGAGAAACCCTTCTTGAGACCATGCCTTACTACGACGACGACGGCAACGAACTCGACCCGAGCATGTTCCCCATGCCAAAAATATGCCTGATGTGTGACAAAAAAGACGATCCGCATGAAGAGATCCCATGCACTATCAACCGCCTCGGTCAGAAGGACGATCCGATATTCAAATGCTACGCCCTTGTCAGCCTTTACGGTACGCTCATAGATGATATAATCGAATGATTCGCCGCTTTTCGCCGGCGTAACGCTGATTTAACTATGTTCGACGCCGTGGCAAAGTTAGCAGAACCGGAAAAATTACCGTTTCCCTACAACAAAAGCACGTACTGCCGGTACGAGCCGATCGAGAAGCGCATCGACTACGCCAAGGTTCTGATCGTCAACGACCTGCTCCGTTACGATTCCGACATTTCCGACCTCGCACGCAAAGACTGGGATGGGACAACCAAGGCCAAGCTCGAATTCGAGCGAAAGGTCTCGGGGATGGCCTGCAACAACATTGCGAAGAATGTTTTGCGACTGGTCAAAAATCCAAAGACGATGACCGTTCACCTCTCTGAGGTGGCAACGGCCGTAGAACAGTTTCAGCCAGATGCTATTGTGATGAGCGGCACGTTTGCCGATTTTGATTACTACAATCAGGAACACATCGCGTCGATCTCAAATTTCTTGCGGATAAACAAGATTCCCGTCCTTGCGATCTGCGGGGCACACCAGCTAGTCGCAATGGCGTTTGGTGCGAAGCTTAAGACGCTCGACGACCTAGAGCTTGGCGAAAAACGCACCGGCCGCATCGTCGAGTATCAGTATCGCTTTGTTAAGATCGTCGATAACAGCGACCCGATCTTCGAGGGAAATGACGACGACCGCTCGGGCATCTGGCAGGACTACACTACGCAGGACGACATCTTGCGTGTCTGGCAAAACCACGGCGTCCAGGTCGTCGGCGTGCCGGAAGGTTTCAAACTACTCGCGACCTCATACCTCTGCAGAAACCAGATGATGGTCAAGCGTGCCGACGGTCAGCTCATCTACTGCGTCCAATTCCACCTGGAAAAGTCCTTCGAAGATTGGAACAAGAATCCAACCCGCTGGGAACACCAGAACGAAAGCCGCGATGGACGGATACTATTCGAAAATTTCCTGCGACTTGCTCTGCAGCATTCCGCTGCGTAAAACCTACACTTTCTTCCCGATCTCATGCTAAATTAGCTGCGATCCCTGCTGTTTAAGAAAAGTGAACGCCCTTGCGAAATAGGGCTGCGCACAAACGACTTCAAAATGCCGGTGAAATACTTTTGTATTTTGGACATTACTTGGTTGGAATCGATAATTGCGGTTCCGGACTCAATTAAAGGAGAATTAACAGGAAAAGAATAGTTACCGTATCGCTTCTGTCCTGCTATTCCTTGCCTATGTTCCCCAGGACGCGTCAGCACAGACTCGTATCCGATTTGCTCGCGGCCGAACGTCCGCGTCGGTTTCGTCGACGATATAGGGCAATGCACAGCGAAAGTATATTCTGGCTGCGAGGGCCGGCCAGTATCTGTCAGCGACGGTAAGCTCGCGCAACGCTGCGTCGTGCTCGGCAATCAGGCGACCAGTAGCAGCTACACGACCGATTCGGGCGATAACTGGATAGACTTATTTAACAACTGCGGATCTACCGACGAGTTTTACCCTTACGGTCTCGATCAGATAGCGAGGATACGGAGTCGGTCAATGCGTTATCTGCATCGACCATCGCCAACTGGCTTTACGGGCTACTCTCTCGGGAACTGTCTTCCGGCACAACCGTTGAATCGGTTTGGACAGTGAGTAATCTTCGGACATTTCCGACGCGCGAAGCCGCCGAGGAGCATCCGTACGAGGTCCATGGTTTCAAGCGTCACTGACCTGCTTTTAGGCCGGTCACGAGCACCGCATCATGTTTCCAGTTGCCTTTAACGATCGCAAATGTGACCCCATCTGGGGATATAGCGAAACTTCGCTCGGTCAATTTAACGTCATCATACTCCGCGACTTTTGTCAGCGTCTCCTCCTCGTCAAAACGCTGCAGCCACACAGCGTTGTCGCGCAACTCATTATTCACGAGCACATACGCGACGCCGCCTCCGTCCGGGAGCCATGCGGCGCCACGAAAAACTCCGATCTGATCCTGCATCTTGAATTTTCTCACAAGATTGCCATCCGAGCGCGATACAACACATAAGTACTTGATGCCGTCGATATATTCCGCATAGGCTACGCTTGAAGTATCCGGAGAGAAAGCGGCGAAGCTCTTTCGAACAGGCAATATCTCTTTCTCCTCGCCCGTGCTCGTGGAAACGCCCCAAAGCGTTTTCTCCGTACCGTGGACAAAATACAGCCATTCCCCATCGGGTGATATCGCCCTCGGCCGGCCGCCTGATCGCGTCAATTGGGTCGGTTCGCTCCCGTCGATACTCATCCGCCAGATCTGGGCCGCGCCACTACGGTTAGAGACGAAGAATATCGTCTTGTTATCGGCTGAAACGATTGGGAGCCCGTCATCGGCCGGATCGTCTGTCAGCTGCAGTTCGCTCTCGCCACCCGGCGATATCGACCAAATGTCATCGTTCCCTGACTTTGACGACGTGTAATAGATCTTCCCGTCGGGACCGAAACTCACGCTGGTGGCTCGGGCGAGCACCTGCGGCTCACTACTCTCTCCAATGCTCGACAATGCAAGGAAGAACTCATCCTTTACCATGGTTGTGATCAGCTTCGAGGCTGACTTGTCTAGGCTCAACTCACTGTAAGACATTGTCTCAGGGCTGAGCGGTTGTGTCTGACCGGTCCGCGCCGAGATATGCCAAATGCGCCCGTTCTTATTAGGCCTTCGAAAGGCCGTGATCAAGGTCCCGCTCTGGTCAGGCAGCCATTGCACTGCGCCGATGTAGAAGAACTTTTCGGTCGTCAGATCGCGCGTTTCGTTGGTGGCCAGGTCGATCGTCATTAGGCCAAACTCATTAGCGGCATTCTCGGATTGTCCGGTAGCGTAGGCCAGAAGTTTACCATCGGGTGAAAAGTCCATCGCGGTAATCAAGAATGGACGAGACCGGCTGAACAGCTTCTTCTGGTTCCCTCCGTCCCCAGAGTCTGCGATCCAGAGAGAGCAATAATCGTCGTCCGCCCCGGCACACCGTACAAACGATACTTGCAAGCCATCAGGGGAGATCGAGAATGATCCTTCAAGGGTCTCGATTATTCTCTGTACGGGTCCTCCGAGCACCGACATACGAAAAAGGCCCGAGGTCCCGACACCCGAGGCGACACGCGGCCGCCTGACAAAGTAAACATCCCTGCCATCGGGCGAAAACCCAACGCCAAAATAGATGTAGTCGTCAGCGGGGATGATTGCGACATCGCTTCCTGTTTCAAGATTGCGAAGCCAAACGCTTTGCTTGTTATTCGAGCCTATGCTGGCAAATACCGCTCTATTCCCGTCCGGTGAAATCGCAGCTTCGTGGATTCGGCCCGTGCGCGAAATTCCCTCCGATGCGTAGGAAGCAGATAATATCGGAATTGCCGGGTTTGACCATGCATTTTTTGTTAACCAACCTCCGATGAGAAGGAGCAGTCCAATGAGGATGGACACTACCATGATCGGGCGGAGATACTTTGTACTGCCGTTCCCGCGGGGAACCGGCCGATCCGAGCCACCCGAATCGGGAGTCTCCGGGGCGACGATTTGTCGTTCGCTGACAATCCTGACCTCTGGCGTAAAGCGAAACCCGTGTTTCTTGACGGTTTCGATATACAAAGGCCCGCCTTTTTTCTCACCGAGCGCTCGTCGGACGGCGTGAATACACTTGTTAAGATTGTTTTCCTCGACGATCGAGTCCGCCCAGATTTGATCGATCAGATCATCTTTGTGAACCAAATGTCCCGACTTCTTCACCAGCACGCAGAGCGTTCTAAACGCCTTTGCCGTCAGAACGACGCGTTCGCCCGACTCGCGCAGCAACAGGTGCTCGGTTATGTTCAGCCGGAACCCATCAAACTCGTAGATCTCCGCTTGTCGTTCGGGCATACTTGGCTCTGCTTTTTTAGAAAACAACAACCGAAAGCCTTTTGGAAGAAAAATAGAATAAAGATTTCACCGAAATCGAAAGATTTCGAACTGGACATCGCGTAATTTTAACGCTCACACGAAATAAACGGGGCAAAGGCTTCGATGAGCAGTTTACCACTTTAATATGAGAAAAACGATGAATATCATTCGCTGCCTCGCGCCGCCGGTCAAAAAGACTTGCACAGTTATCCGGAAGGTGCTTTTGCCACTCTTGCTCATCATCGTCGTGTCGGAGACTCACCGCGCAGCCGCTCCGGATCTGAACATATGGAGCAGCAACGGGCCGAATGCACAAAGTTATTCAGTAGTAGTTGACCCAAATGATCTGAATACCATCTATGCCGGCGGTCCCGGGGGCTTTGCAGGGAACGGGCCGAGGGGGGTGTTCAAAAGTATTAATAACGGAGCTAGCTGGAGCGCGTCCAACGCAGGTCTCGGGAACTTATATGTCAACAGCCTCGGAATTGGTCCCGGCAACCTCTACGCGGGAACTGCCGGCGGAGTGTTTAAAAGCACGAACGGCGGTGCCGGTTGGAGCTCTTTAAATCTGTCGATTGATGCCTGGTTCGTAAGAGTGTCTCAGAGTTCGCCGGATACTATCTACGTTGCGGACGGCTCATTCACACCAACGCCTCGAATCTTTGTTTCTACGAATGGCGGCGCGAGTTGGAACGCCCGCCCGCTTCCCAATGTCGGGTCATATGTTTATATAGGCTTTTTAGCGATAGATCCGAAAGATCCAAATGTTATATACACCCACGCGTGGAATTGGGACTATGATATTAATCTATATAAAAGTACTGATGGAGGCGTGTCATGGACGGACTTTAGCTATAACAATTCGATATTCGGCACAAGTTCAATAGAGATCGATCCCAGTAATTCGAACAACATCTATGCCGCAACTGATTACGGCGTGCAGAATAGCACGGATGGCGGAGCCACATGGAGGTTGCGCGGCCCTTCCCGCAGCACGACAGATATAGCGATAGACCCGCTTGATCCCCAAACGCTCTATGCGGCCACCGTCACTATTGGTTGCTGCTATACCGGCGTCTATAAAAGCACAGATGACGGAGTGACGTGGACCCCTTTCAACAATGGGTTGACCAACCTCAACGTTAGCGAGTTAGCATTTGACCGCTCAGGAAGATTTCTGCACGCGTCAACCCGGGCGGGCGTGTTTAGCGTAAGAGTGCGCGAGAACTCCGTCACGGTCTCAGGCCGCGTGACAAGGCCGGGCGGCCAGGTCTTTTCCACTGCCGTCGTCTCAATAACCGGGCCGCTTGGTTTCTCGCGAACGGCGACGGCGAGCACGTTCGGGTATTATTCGTTCGACAATATTCCGGCCGGCGAAATCTATACGATCTCGGTGGCGTCGAGACGCTACCGCTTTCAGCCAAGGACGCTAACCATAAATGACAATTTGACGGATATAGA
>JANNWQ010000260.1:0-11998 GCA_031408595.1 Acidobacteriota bacterium
ACGAATACTCGTCACGGGCGGTACGGGATCGCTCGGGCAGACTCTGATCAAACGGATACTCTCGGGTGAAATGGGCAAACCCGCTCAGGTCACGGTCTTTTCGCGCGACGAGGCGAAGCAGCACTACATGCGGCTCGAATACCTCAATCGCGTCACGGCGACCGACGATGTGATCTATGAGAATTGGCGTGATGTCTTGAATTTCCGCATCGGCGATGTACGCGATTACTCGGCGCTTGTCGCCGCGATGCGTGAAACGGACATTATTTTCCACGCCGCCGCCCTAAAGCAGGTTCCATCGTGTGAGTACTTTCCATTTGAGGCAGTGCTGACAAATATTTACGGTGCTGCGAATATTGTCCGAGCGGTTCGCGAAAATGATCTACCGATCAAAAAGATCATCGGCGTTTCTACCGATAAAGCCTGCAAGCCGATCAACGTGATGGGCATGACCAAGGCATTGCAGGAGCGCGTTCTGATCGAGGCGAATCGCGATTGTCCCAGTGTGCAGTTCAACTGTGTGCGGTACGGAAACGTCATTGCCTCACGAGGCTCGATCATTCCGCTGTTTGTCGAGCAGATACAAAAAGGCAACGAGATCACCGTAACGATGCCTGAGATGACCAGATTTCTGCTAAGCCTCGATCGTGCTGTGGACACCGTTTTCGAAGCCATCCGAAGCGAAGGCCGGGGCCTGACATTCGTGCCAAAGGTTGCCGCCGCAAAGATCACAGATGTAGCCCTTATGTTGATGGGCGATAAAAAAGTACCGATCTCCTACACCGGTATTCGCCCGGGCGAGAAGGTTCACGAGATTATGGTTTCTGAGGAAGAATGTTTCCGCACAGTCGATGGCGGCGATTATTATGTGATCCTACCGGTGCTGCCGGAATTGCGTGGCGAAGGCGACTTCACGCCTGCTCTGAACGGAGAATATTCGTCGAAGGACAACAATCTGACGGGCGATGCACTTCGCTCGCTGCTCGAGACTTCAGGCGAAGAGATCAGGCGGTTCATGGCGACGGCTTAAACGAGTTTTATGAAAGTAATGACCATTTTCGGCACCCGGCCGGAGATCATCAGACTAAGTTTGATAATGCGTTTGCTCGACCAGCATTGCGAACACATTACTGTACACACCGGCCAGAATTACGACGAGAGCCTGAGCGACATCTTCATCCGCGATCTCGAAGTCCGCACACCCGACCATCATCTCGGTATCGTCTCGAATAGCTTCGGCGAACAGATCGGTCAGATCCTGTCGAAGGTCGATGCATTGCTTGAAATTGAGAAACCTGATCGTTTGCTGCTGCTTGGCGATACAAACAGCGCTTTGACGGCGCTCGTCGCGGCCCGTCGCGGCATTCCGGTATTTCACATGGAGGCTGGCAATCGTTGTTACGACGACCGCGTCCCGGAAGAGATAAATCGCCGCGTGATCGATCATTCGAGTACGATCCTGATGCCATATACCGAGAGAAGTAAGGACAATCTCGTTAGAGAGGGAATTGAGCGAGACCGAATTTACGTGACCGGCAACCCGATAAAAGAGGTTCTGGACACATTCGCCGAAAATATAGAGCGAAGCGAGGCGATGAAGTCGCTATCAGTTAAACCGTTCGAATATTTTCTCGTCACGCTTCATCGTGCTGAAAATGTCGACGACCCGAAACGGCTAGCTGGAATTTTCGACGGCCTCGCCCAAGTCTCGAACCGTGTCGGAAAACCTGTTCTCGTATCGGTCCATCCGCGAACCGCCGAGCGACTCGATAAAGCAGGGATTCGCCCAGAACCAGCAAAGATCCGTTTATTCAAAGCCCTCGGCTTTTTTGAATTCGTGAAACTCGAAAAGAATGCACTCGCAGTTCTAACTGACAGCGGCACAGTTCAGGAAGAATGTGCGATATTCGGCGTCCCAAATGTCACCATCCGCGATGTTACCGAACGGCCCGAGACGATAGAATGTGGCAGCAACATTCTCGCCGGTTCCGAAGCGTCGTCGATCGTCAGTGCGGTCGAATTGGCAATATCACAGCCTGCTGCTTGGACTCCTCCGCGTGAATACCTGGCTGAGAACGTTTCGCAGACCGTCAGCAAGATCGTGCTCGGCTATACCAGCCTTCGTCGGCACACCTCATAGACCAAGATGGGCGATACGCCAGCTCAGCAGACAACCTCTACGAAAACTCACGAAAATACGCTCTGGGTTTTGACCGAGGTGTATTATCCGGAAGAGATTTCGACTGGCTACTACCTGACGGCGATCGCCGAGGGCATCGCGGCAAACCGCGAGGTCAAAGTGATCACCGGCCAACCGAAGCACATGTCCCGCGGAATGCGTGCACCAAGACGCGAGATGCGAAACGGGGTGGAGATCTTTCGAGTGTGGGGAACGACGCTCGACAAGAATGTAATGCTCTTCCGCCTTACAAACATGCTCACGATCGGGCTGTGGGTATTTTTTCATTCGATCCGGCATTTCAAAAAGGGCGACCGAATACTGGTTTGCACCGCTCCGCCAAGCTTACCGGTAACGACCATGCTTGCGACACTTTTGAAAGGCGCAGGTCTCACGCTGCTTGTTCAGGACAGCTACCCAGAGATCCTTATCGCGGTTGGCTCCGCAAAACCGGATTCTTTCTTTGTAAATGTCGTGAACCACATAAATCGCTGGGTTTACAAATACGCCACAAATATCGTCGTAGTGGGCCGCGATATGAATGAGCTTTTTCAAGAGAAAGCGGCGGGGCTCGACATACCGATCATAACGATCCCCAACTGGGCCGATCTCGAAACGATCCACCCAACGCCGCGTGACGAAAACTCTTTGCTCAAGGAACTTGGTATCGAAGACAAATTCGTCTTCATGTACGCCGGCAACATCGGGCATCCGACTGATGTTGAAACCATTATCGGAGCGGCTGAGTTGCTCCTCGACGATGACCGGTTTCATTTTGTCTTCATCGGGGCCGGTGCAAAGAAAAAATGGCTCGATGAGACGGTAGCTGCGACAAAACTGACCAACGTTACGATCCTCGATTACCGTCCTCGCTCTGAGCAAACCGTTTTCCTCAACGCATGTGACGTTGGCCTCGTGGCTCTTATAAAAGGAATGTGGGGAACAGCGATGCCGAGCCGCACTTACAACATCATGGCGGCGGGCAAACCGATTCTCGCTTTGACCGACAAAGGGTCCGAGCTTGCCCGTGTCATTGACGAGGACGGTATCGGCGTCCACCTTGAGCCGGGCAATGCTAAGGCCTTAAAGGAATCAATTTTGACGATGTACCAATCGCGCGACGAACTTGATAAAATGGGAAAAAGAGCACACGAAGCAGCACTTGCGAAATACTCGACCGAGAAGGCCGTTGCGGCCTATGGAGCAGCGGTAGAATAAGATTTTCTTCTTTGTCCCCTTTGTGTCCTCACTTTGTGAACTTTTTGATAAAAGATTTTAAATCCGTAATCACAAAGAACACAAAGGGAAGACACAAAGTGCACTAAGAGAGCGAAGAGTTTGACACGCTCGGCTAAGTTTTTGTTCAATGATTTCTTGAATCCACGAATTTGTTCCGGCCAGCTTCGTTCCGACTGACTCGATACTGATCCTTAATGTACGGACTTTTCATCTTCATAGCGATATTTTGCCTCTCGTTCGTTGCGGTCGGGGTCTATCGCCGTTGGGGCATCGCGAACAACATTCTGTCCGTGCCGAACGAGCGAAGTTCGCACACCGAACCGACTCCGCATGGCGCTGGGATCGTGATCGTTGTCATTTGTCTGGTCACTTACGTGCCGATCTCGCTATATTTTTTCGACACCTTTTCGTGGGGATACATGGTCGGCGCAACACTTATAGCGGCGATCAGCTTTGTGGATGATTTTTATCCGCTTCGGTTTCATTGGCGTTTACTCGTGCAGGCGATTGCCGCCGTTTTGCTGATCGTCGATGTCGACACATGGCACGGAATTACAATGCTAGGCGGTCTGAAATTTGGTGTGTTCGGATACGTCCTGACATTCTTTTGGATCGTCTGGATGGTCAATTCGTACAATTTCATGGATGGCATCGACGGCCTTGCCGGATTACAGGCCGTGATCGCTGCGGGTAGTTGGCTGATACTCTGCCGCATTCTGGACATGCACGTCATATATTTCTTCGGCGTCAGCATTGCTGCGGCGAGCCTTGGCTTTCTCGTGCATAACATGAGCAAGTCAAAAGTATTCATGGGCGATGTAGGCAGTGCCTTTCTTGGGTTTACTTTCGCCGCTCTGCCGCTCCTCGGACGCAACTACGCGTCAAAATCGCCCGACCTTCTCCCTATCGCGGCGGTGTTATTTGTTTGGTTCTTTCTGTTCGATTCTGTTGTAACAATTGTAAAGCGA
The DNA here is from genome assembly GCA_031408595.1 of Acidobacteriota bacterium. GTDB lineage: Bacteria > Acidobacteriota > Blastocatellia > Pyrinomonadales > Pyrinomonadaceae > OLB17. Next base: position 4,387 of record JANNWQ010000260.1, read on the forward strand.
GCCCTTCGCGGCGAAAAGATCTGGCTGCCGCACCGCGAACATCTTTTCCAACTGCTCGTCCTATCCGGATTCTCGCACCGCCAGATAACAGCATTTTATGGCGTGTTGGCATCGCTGCTGTGCGGGTCGGTACTGATCTCGGTTCGCTATCGTGACGAGATCGGGTTGGCGATGTTTCCGGTTGTTGTCGTACTAACGTCGGCGCTTTTGTTCGTTTGTCTCAAGCGTGTATTTTTCAATCGCCTGATCAATACTTCGCCGACTCAAGCTCCGTGAACTTTGTGTCTTTCCTTTGTGGTCTCTGTGATTACGGTTTTAAATCCGTTATCACAGAGGCCCACAAAGGGAAGACACAAAGGACACTAAGAAGAATTTATGTCCGAGATCGAAATCAAGCCATTCCGCTTCGAGTCGTTCGGTGCTCGTATTGAGATCAAGGGAAACCGACAGGACATCGTCGACCGTGCTGTCGATGTCGCACGGACTTCGCTTCTTGGGAGAATTACGGAAATAGGCGAAGAAGTTGTCGACCGAATTATCGAACTCAACTTCGACGGCACAACCTACGAGATGATCTACGAAGGTGCTGATCCGGCACGCGGCGAGGACGAAGTCGTGTTTTTTAAATACTTCGATTCGATCGTCCGTGCTTCAGTCGGCGAGGAATCGCGTGAATTTGTTTTTCTCCACGCGGGTGTCGTCGGGTGGAAAGGCAAGGCCATCGTCCTGCCCGGAGACAGTTACAAAGGTAAATCGACCTTGGTTGCCGAACTCGTCCGTGCAGGTGCCGAATATTACTCTGACGATTTTGCATTGTTTAACTCGGACGGTTTGTTGTATCCTTTTCATAGACGTCTCGCGATGAGGCGTCGTGACAACGCCGATCCGTACAGCCTCACGGTCGAAGAACTGAGAGGGAAGTACGGTTACGAACCGATCCCTGTCGGTTTGGTGCTAATTACGGAATACGTCAAAGGCTCGCGATTTCGCCCGCAACGGATGACCGCAGGTGAGGGAGTTCTTGAACTGATACAATACGCGCTATCTATGAGACAACGTTCGGAATTTGCGTTTCGCGTGTTGAATAATATAGCGAGTCGTGCCATAATCATTTCGAGTCGTAGAGGAACCGCTGAAACTTTCGCTAAAACTTTGCTCAATTTCGTTGACAATCACGAAAATTGAAGTAGAATTACGTTAATTGCTTTACCGATTGCTAATTGTCCGTTTTTGACGCAGTTAACGCTTGACTGACGCTAAACTTATTTTGAATAATAATTTCGCTTGGAGGAGATGATGAATAACTCGAATAATCCGATGGCCCGCCAGAATGGGCTTGTGGTTCAAGAAATGCCCGATGAGGTGCTCGTTTACGATCTCGACACCAATAAAGCTCATTGTTTGAACGGCAGCGCGGCTCTGGTATGGAAGTCGTGCGACGGCAACAACACCGTTGCTGATATCGTCAAACAGTTCGAGTCGAACGGCAACGGCAAGGTCACAGAAGATTTTGTATGGCTCGCTATCGACCAGCTTAACGACAACAATCTGCTCGAGGGCAAAGTTGCTCCTCGCTTCGCAGGACAGTCACGCCGACAGGTTCTTAAGACGATCGGCCTCGCGTCGATGGTCGCCCTTCCGGTTATCGCATCTCTCGTTGCACCGCAGAGTGCTCTGGGTAGCGTCTCCTGTGCATGTACTGACCCAGGTCAGACCGCACAGTGCTCGACGATGACTGCGTGTCCGAGCATGACCTGTAACACCAACGGTCAGTGCATCTAGTTGGTAGCCGATAGGCTCCAAGTAAGAGATTTCGTTGAAGAGCTGCGAGGTTTAGTCCTCGCGGCTCTTTTTTCTTTACGGGCATAGGTTATCTATCTCACATTCCGGATTGCACCGGAAGTATATTTATGAATAAAATCGTAAAAATACTGCTTGGAGAAAAACATGAAAGATCCCAACAATCCGATCGCTCGCCAAAATGGCCTTGTGGTGCAGGAAATGCCCGATGAAGTGCTCGTTTACGATCTTGATGCGAATAAAGCCCATTGTCTGAACAGCAGTGCGGCCCTCATATGGAAATCATGCGATGGCACGAAGTCAGTTGCCGACATAGTAGATCAGTTCGAATCCAACGGCGGCGGGAAGGTTTCCGAAGATTTCGTCTGGCTCGCTATCGACCAGCTTAACGAGAACAACCTTCTCGTAGGCAAGGTTGCTCCAAGATTTGCCAGCCAGTCGCGTCGTCAGGTTCTCAAAACCATCGGTCAGGCCTCAATGGTCGCTCTTCCGGTAATTGCGTCTCTAGTCGCACCGCCCAGGGCTCTCGGTAACCTCTCTTGCGTATGCACGGATCCAGGCCAAACCACGCAGTGTATAACACAGTCGGGATGTCAAAATTTTAGATGTGGCGGGAATGGGCAATGTATTCCGTAGCAATTGGTAGCGTTAAGCTTCATTTAATAACTTTGCAAAGCGAGCCTTGAGGATACGGGCTTGGCAATCTTTTTCTTTAACTGCAATCGTTTAGATACCACTAGTTTGTTAATCTCTTCTCATGGCTAGCCAAGCGACGATCAGCGGTCAGCAGATAGTCGACGAATACCGATGGAATCTGCTCCAAAAGAACATCTTGGAGCGGCATGCGGCACTTGCCTTCACTCTGTTTCGCGAGACCGGCATCGAACCGATTTTGATAAAAGGGTTGGCAGCAGGGAGATTTTATCCAGACAGCCAGCCGCGAGTGTCTGTTGACCTCGATCTCGCCGTCGCGACGGCGGATTTTGACCGGGCTCGCCAAGTCGCTCGCTCCGACGCTGCGGCCGGTTTGGCGATCGACCTGCACAGGGAACTGAGACACCTTGATACGGTGCCGTGGGCAGACATTTTTGAAAACTCGGTGACACTGCCGCTCGAGGGCGGCAAGATCCGCATCCCGCGGCCTGAGGATCATTTGCGGATCGTCTGTCTGCACTGGCTGACAGACGGTGGCCGGGTTAAAGAAAGACTGTACGATGTTTACTATGCGGTTTCGAAGCGTGAGCCTATGTTCGATTGGGACCGCTTCTTCGGCGTAGTCAGCCCGACGCGGCAACGTTGGCTCGAATGCACACTTGGCCTGACGGCGAAATATCTAGGCCTCGATCTCACCGACACGCCCGCCGCCGGAGCGGACGAGAAATTACCGCGATGGCTCACCGATACTGTAGAACGGGAATGGTCTGCCGAAGTGAAATTTGAGCCGATGGAAGTTGCAGTGTTGGACCGAAGAAAATTTGTGCACCAGCTTGGCCGGCGACTAAATCCAAATCCGATATGGGCGACGGTTCAGGCTGAGGGTAGCTTTGATGCTCCGACGCGGCTGCATTACAAGATCGCAAACGCATTCCGCCGGATTCCGGATTCGTACCGGCGAATTTCGGAAGCTATTTCCAATCGAAAACTAGGTTAGAATAACATTGTGATTGTGAATTGCCGTTGGCTTTAGCCAACAGACATTGATCGCTATAGAACGTAGGCTTCAGCCGAAATTCGGCTAAAGTCGTTATTTTTAGGGCATTCCTACCGTTGGCTATAGCCAACGGCAATTAATTCTGACAAATGTCATCGGAAGCTATACAAAACGGCCACATTGTTCTCGCAATCGAATCCGCGATCCGTGGCGGCAGCATCTCGCTGATCGCCGAGAAGCGCGAGATCGACAACTGGATCGGCTCGACCGATGTGTCGAAAGCGGAAGACCTGCTCGTCGATATCGACGCGATGCTCGACCGCAATACAATCTCGATCCGCGACATCAATCACGTTGCCGTCTCCGCCGGCCCGGGCAGCTTCACCGGAATCCGCATCGGCATCGCCACCACCCTGGGACTAAAGACTGGCCTCGGCATCCCGATGTCGAGCGTTTCAGCTTTGAGTGCGATGGCAGAGGCGAGCATGTACGCTGGACAAGGTGTCATCGCCGTGCCCGTGGGCCGTAACGCGATCTGTGTGCAGACTTTCTCGGAAGATAAGATAGCCATAGACGAGCCGCGATCCGTGTCCCTCGAAGAGTTTGGCGACAAAATACCTGTAGGCGTCAATCTGATACTCCACGGCTCGTTGTTTCAGCAATTCGGACATCTCGGAAAAGCTACCGACTTTGGCGAAAACATTGCCTTCGCAATTGGTCAATTCTGCATCAAACATCCCGGAACGCTAACCGATCCGCTGTTTATTAGTAAAGCGTTCTAATCGAAACTTCGGGTAGTGGGTCAGTTTGAAATTACTTATGGTTTTCCTCTTTGTGACCTTCGTGTCCGCCCTTTGAGGCCTCTGTGTTAAAAGGTTTTTTTAACACAAAGATCGCAGAGGCGAAGACACAAAGATCACAAAGAATTCAAACTGACCTAGCACTAAACTTCGCGTCTTCTTTGCGTTCTTTGCGAGCTTTGCGTGAAACCTCTTAAGAATCTCACGCAAAGAGCGCTAAGGAGGCAAAGAAAGCGCAAAAAATCTATAAATGACCGACACCGCCGAGCCAAAATTCGATCTCCGAATCCGCCCAGTCGAGGCCGCTCATATTGCCGACCTTATCCGCATCGGCGAAGCGACAAACCTTAGCCGCTGGACGGCGCAGAATTACCTTGATGAGATGAAAAATGCGTCGGCGATAATGCTTCGGCTGTTCGCGGAGGATAATTCGACACTGGGCTTCGTTGTTGGTCGCACGGTGTCCGGCGGCGAAATCGAAACTCAATTAGACGCCGAGATCTACAATATCGCAATCGACATCGCACATCAGGGAAACGGCCATGGCCAAGTGCTGTTCGACGAATTCCTAAAGGTTTGCAATGGGCAGGAAGTAAAGAACATCTGGCTCGAGGTTCGCGAATCTAACCAGAAAGCGATCGCATTCTACGAGAAAAACGGCTTTACCCAAGTCCAAACCCGCAACAATTTCTACTCCGATCCGCGCGAAGCAGCATTGCTAATGCGGCTTGTGCTGGCTCTATCCACGGATAAATTAAACGCAGAGAACGCTGGGAACGCAGAGACGAAGCAATAATTCCCCGACTGCATCAGCTTTTTTCTTTGCCCCCTGCGTCCTCGGCGGTCTCTGCGTTAAATTTCTACCACCCCGCTCGAAAATCCTTTCTGAAATACAAAACCGCTTGATAATTTATTTCGATAGGTCTAGAATGACCTTAAGCCCAGTTACAAGAATCTTAAATGTCTCGCGACCGGGCCCAAAATTTTTGACAAGTGAGGACAATACATTATGGACATGTCTACCGCTGATCCGGTGAGAGACGAGTTGATAAAGAGCAACCCAAATTTTAGGGAACTGGTGCATCAGCACGAAGGTTTTGAAAAACGCTTGAGCGAATTAGCTCATCTCACGTATCCGAACGACGACGAACAGTTGGAGGAAGTCACTCTCAAGAAAAAGAAATTAGCACTAAAAGACGAGATCTACTCAATGATGCAGCAGCACGCCGTTTCGCACTAACAACGGTTTTGCTGCTTTAGTTTTTTGTAGGTTGCGGCTTTGGCGTCATGCCGAGGCCGCTTTCTTTTGCCGGCGAACAGCCATTAAGGCTGTATGCGATAAGGCGGTTGTTTGTAAGGATAAAGACCAAGCCGCTAGCACTCGACGGATTGGCCGTTAGGTGTTCGTCTTCGTCGAGCGAGATCTGGCCGAGCTGTTTGCCTCCGGCGAGGCTGATGAAAGACGCTCCGTTCTCCTCCAGGCTCGACACGAGAGCCAGGCTGTTCTGGAGAATTCCAATATGTGTCACACGGCCGGCGAGCCGCCGCTTCCACGCCAGCCCACCCGAACGCGGCGTCAGCATATAGATAAAATTGTCGTTCGACGCTGCCAGTATGTTGTTACCCAGCAACCGCACTGATGAGATCGAAGCACCACTGTTGTAGCTCCACCAGTGTTCGCGATCCTTGTCGGAGAGAAAAAGACTCACACGGCCACGTTCGTCGCCGATGACGGTTTCGCCGCTAGCCGTCAGTGCAGCGGCGGTCGACTGAGACGGAAGCTTTCGCATCAATTCTATCTCGCCGCTCGAATGCAAGATCGTAAAGAGTTGCTTTGCCGCCGACGCTACGATCACTCTCTCGGCCCCAAAATAAGGTTCGCCAACGAAGCGTTCCGCGATCTCACGTTTCCAACGTGCAGCACCGCTTTTCGCATCGATCGACTGTATCGTGCCATTTGCCGAAACGACGATCAATGAACCATTTGATTGATGAAGAAAATGCTGTGACGCATCCGGAAGTTTTATCGTCTGACTCGTAATTCCCGTATCGAGGCTCAGCAGCCGCAGGGAAGCGGTCGCCGCCTTTTCCGCAGTCGGCGTCGTGGCGGAAGCTACATAAACACCGCTGTCCGTCACCAGCAAATTCGAGGCGATCTCGCCGCCTAGTTCGCTCGACCAGAGCTTGCGGCCATCTATCGAAACAGCGTCCACACGCGCCTCGTTAGTCGCAAGAAAGATACGTGTACCATTCGAAGCAAGCCCCTGCCCGGCCTGCACCTCGTACGCCCAGCATTTTGTCGCAACTATCTCAGTCTCAACCGGCTTTTCCTGCGCAAAAACAGCAAGGCCCGCCAAAAGCAGTGCGAAAATGATATTGATAATGAATCGTGGAAAAGCCATGCGCTGCATCGATCTCGTGTCGGCCCGTGCGAAATCTCGATTTTAGCACACGCCCCTTGTCGTGTTATATTGATGCCTATACTGTTGCGAAAGTTCGAAACTTTGTGCCCTCTGTGTCCTAACGTTGTGGTCTCTGTGTTTACGGATTTAAGAGATTTATCACAAAGTACTCCAAGGGAAGACACGGAGATCACAAAGAAGAACCGAGCTGGAAGTATGATTCGATAACACTAAAAGCATCACAAAAGAGGAAATTACTATGTCATTCAACAAGATAATTCTAGTCGGTAATTTGGGCAAAGACCCTGAGCTTCGTTACACTCCGCAGGGTGACGCTGTCTGCAGTTTTTCGATGGCGACGAATGAGCGAAAAAAAGATAAATCGGGCGAGATGCAGAATATCGCTACTTGGTTCAAAGTCACGCTCTGGCGTCATCAGGCAGAAACCGCCGCCAAATATCTCACCAAGGGTAGACAGGTCTATATCGAAGGCCGCCTGAGGATCGAGGAATGGACGGACCGGGAAAACAATATCCAAAAAACGCTCGAAGTGACCGCGACCGACATGCAATTTCTCGGCGGCGGCGACCGTGGCGAAGGCGGCGGCGAGTACAGCGGAGGCGGAAGCCGGGATGATTTCGAAACCCACAGCGGCCCGCCGCAGGCCAGTTCATCCGCCAGCACCGCATCCGCCGGAGGCTCAACCTCAGCCCCGGTAGCGGCTCCAGCGGCCGCAGACGACGATATTCCGTTCTAGTCATGCATCAAGTCAGAACCACCTGCGGTAGCGGGTGGTTGAAGATAATTAACCACAGATAGACACAGACGGACACGGATAAGGGTAGCAATATTCCTATCCGTGTCTATCTGTGTCCAACTGCGGTCTATTTTTGCGTATACAATGGCTTCTTCCTACACTGGGAATGTGCCTTCGGCGAAATGCGGATGTTTCGCAGGTC
>JANNWQ010000261.1:0-12290 GCA_031408595.1 Acidobacteriota bacterium
GCGTTCATTCAATATTCGCTCCAGCTTTTTCAGCCGATCCGCGATCTCTCCGACAAATTTAACGTGCTTCAGGCAGCGATCGTGGCTTCGCATCGCATCTTCATCCTACTCGATCGCGATGTCGAGGTGACCTCACCAGCCGAACCGACACGCCGTGGGAAGGTTGCCGGGACGATCGAATTTGAGGACGTGTGGTTCGCTTATAAGAACGAAAATTGGGTGCTCAAGGGCGTGTCTTTCAAGATCGATCTCGGCGAGAGCATCGCCCTCGTCGGCCACACCGGATCGGGCAAAACGACGATTACCAATTTAATAATGCGTTTTTACGACGTGCAAAAAGGCAGCATCCTGGTCGATGGCGTCGATATCCGTGAATGGGACCTACACGATCTGCGTTCGAATTTTGCGGTGGTTTTGCAGGACGTATTTCTGTTTAGCGGCTCCATCGAGAACAATATTCGCCTTGGGAATAAGGAGATCGACCGCGACCGCGTCGAGTGGGCGGCGAAGGAAGTCCATGCCGATGAATTCATCAAACGGATCGACGGTGGCTACGAGTCCCTGGTGAAAGAACGCGGTGCGGGTTTGTCGGTCGGGCAAAAGCAGTTGATCTCATTCGCCCGAGCCCTCGCATTTGATCCGACAATACTCATCCTCGACGAAGCCACCAGCTCGATCGACACTGAGACCGAACAGCTCATCCAACAGGCCGTCGAGCGCGTCATGACAGGGCGCACATCGCTCGTCGTCGCCCATCGTTTATCAACGATCCAAAAATGCGACCGTATCATCGTCCTGCATCACGGCGAGTTACGTGAGATGGGATCGCACAGCGAACTCCTAACACTACGCGGTCTCTACTGGCGGCTATTCCAGCTACAATATTCCGACGAAAAGCTCCACGTTTCGGTCGATGCTCTCGGCGAAGGCGACGTTCTACAGCCAGGCATCGCAGGATAAAAGACATTTCTTGCTTAAAACCCCTACAAACTTCATCCAAAACAGTGTCGCAGGCGAAATCTCTACTACAAAGGCGCAGGTTTTGAGAGTATAATTTCGGTATAGGAGACCTCAATGTTAGATAATTCGACTCTGACGGAAAGTAGCCCAGAATGTTCGTGGAACACCCGTTCCATAACGGTGGAACAGGTCGCGAACGCTAAGTTGCCGACCGAGTTCGGAGAATTCCGTATAGCAGGCTATCGTTCGCTCATAAGCGACGAAGAGTTTGTCGTTATTTACAAGGGGGAAATGGACGGTGATACGCCGACGCTCGTACGCATTCACTCACAGTGTCTGACGGGCGACGTCTTTGGCTCGATAAAATGTGACTGCGGCCCGCAACTACACGCCGCTATGCGTATGATCGAGGCCGAAGGCCGCGGAGCTATTGTCTATCAGCAACAGGAAGGCCGCGGCATTGGCATCCTGAATAAGATCCGTGCTTATGCCTTGCAGGACGAGGGAGCCGATACGGTCGAGGCAAATGAGGATCTCGGCTTCGCGGTCGACGCCCGTGATTATCAACAGTGCGCTGAGATATTGTCCGATCTTGGCCTGTCCAAGATAAAGGTCATCTCGAATAATCCCGACAAGCTGGCCGCTCTCGAGCGTGCCGGATTGCAGGTCGTCGAGCGGATCCCTATCGAGATCGATGCCGAAGAACCCGCTGCGCATTATTTACAAACAAAAAAAGAGAAGATGGGCCATTTTTTGTCTTGATCGATACGGAGTTATTGTTAACGAATCTTAGCTTTCGTTTACCTTGAGGACGGCCAAGAACGCTTCTTGTGGAATTTCGACGCGGCCTACTTTTTTCATTCGCTTTTTGCCTTCTTTTTGTTTTTCGAGGAGCTTGCGTTTGCGCGAGATGTCGCCGCCGTAGCATTTGGCGATGACGTTTTTCCCCATGGCTTTGACCGTTTCGCGGGCGATGACCTTGTTGCCGATGGCGGCCTGAATGGCGACCTCAAACATCTGACGCGGGATGAGCTCCTTCATCTTCGCGGTCAGCAGGCGCCCTTTTGACGTGGCGGTGTCTGAGTGGAGAATGAGCGAAAGAGCGTCGACCGGCTCGCCGGAGACAAGGACATCGAGCTTGACGAGTTTGCTTTCGCGATAGCCGGAGACATGATAATCGAGTGACGCATAACCTTTCGAAACGCTCTTCAGCCGGTCGTAAAAATCGAGCACGATCTCGTTGAGCGGCAGTTCGTAAATGAGCATCACGCGGTCGGTGGTAATGTATTCGAACTTTTTCTGCACACCTCGTTTCTCTTCGAGAAGGGGCAGAATGCCACCTAGAAATGCGTCATTTGTCAGGATAGTCGCTTCGATGAACGGTTCTTCGATCTTTGTGATGCGTCCGGTATCAGGCATCTTCGATGGGCTGTCGATCTCAGCGACCTCGCCATCGGTTGTTGTCACGCGGTAGCGTACGCCGGGTGCGGTGGTGATGAGTTCGAGGTTAAATTCGCGTTCCAGCCGCTCCTGAATTATCTCCATGTGGAGTAGGCCGAGAAATCCGCAACGGAATCCGAAGCCCAAGGCGGTTGAGCTTTCCGGTTCATAAAAGAACGACGAATCGTTCAGCCTCAGCTTGTCCATCGCATCGCGAAGATCCTCATATTGCACGGCGTCGATCGGATAAAGCCCCGCGAAAACCATCGGCTTTACTTCCTTAAATCCGGGCAAAGCTTCTGTTACGGGACGAGCGGCGTCGGTGATCGTGTCACCGATCTGTACGTCGGCAACGGTCTTGATCGACGCGGTCAAAAAGCCGACTTCGCCGGGGCCGAGTTCTCCGATCGGCGTCGGACGCGGACGGTTGACGCCAATGGTTTCGGTCAGATATTCACGGCCGGTGTTAAAGAATTTGATCTTTGTGCCTTTCCTAAGCGTGCCGTCGATAACCCGAAACAGCACGATCACGCCGCGATAAGAATCGTACCAACTGTCAAATATCAGAGCCTTGAGCGGCGCGTTCCGGTCGCCTTTGGGTGCAGGGATCTTGGCAACTATCGCTTCTAATACTTCTTCGATGCCAATGCCGCTTTTGGCCGATGTCAGAACTGCTTCGCTCGCGTCGAGGCCGATGATGTTCTCGATCTGCTCCTTTATACGGTCGGGTTCTGCGGATGGAAGATCAATTTTATTCAGAACCGGAATTAGTTCAAGGTCGTTTTCGATCGCGAGATACGTGTTGGCAAGCGTCTGTGCCTCGACTCCCTGCGATGCATCGACTATAAGCAAAGCTCCTTCACATGCCGACAGCGACCGCGAAACCTCGTACGAAAAATCCACGTGTCCCGGCGTGTCGATCAAATTTAGAACATAGTCGTTGCCATCCTTGGCTTTGTAGTCGAGCCGGACGGCGTGCGATTTGATCGTGATGCCGCGTTCGCGTTCGAGATCCATGTTGTCGAGCATTTGCGCCTCGATATCGCGCTCGGCAACGGCGCCGGTAATCTGCAGCAAGCGGTCGGCAAGCGTCGATTTCCCATGGTCGATATGGGCGATGATTGAAAAATTTCTTATTCGGTCGATCTGCATTACAAAACTTGGTCAACGCGGTCAAACGATTAGAATACCAAAATAATTAAATCCAAGCCTAGTCACGTCAGGGCAAAAACCAAATTGAATCCGGATCTTACTCGCGGGCGAATTGCCTCCTGATAAGTTACTTCAATTGTATTCAACGAGACACTCGCTAAACGATTGGTTCTGTAATTTGTTAGGAGAACACTTTAATTTCGTTCAAAGCTACTAACGCTATTGAACCTGTTTTTATCACAACTGGTCGCCGCGGCGACAATTCTTCAACCAAGGGGGAACAATGAAATTTAGACAGACTTTGAGTATTTTATCGCTCGCAGCCTTACTCACTGCGATATTTCCTTTGCCACTAATGGCGTCGAGCCATGGCGAAGCACCGCTCATCAGCATGGATCGCTTTGCTGACAACACCGACACGTACGCTTTTCGAAGCGTCGAACCCGGCCGTCAGGGCTTTGTAACTTTGATCGCAAACTACATCCCGCTGCAAGAGCCATCGGGCGGGCCGCAGTGGTTCCGCTTCGACGATACAGTCCTTTATGAGATCAAGATCGACAATACCGGTGACGGAACGGAGGATATTACTTATCAATTTCAGTTCACGACACAGACGAACAATCCGAACACCGTACTCGGGATGTCCACGGTCAATCAGGACGGCGTTATCAGTAGCCTGACCGATGTTGATTATAATCAGCAACAGAGTTACTCGGTGATGAGAGTCAACACTTCGGGAGCAGAAACTGTAATGACGCTCGGTAAGGGTCTGCAAGTCCCACCGGCAAACATCGGCCCGCGCGTGACGCCTAATTACGAGGCAAATCTCGGACAGCCTGCTGTGCAACCTCTTCTCAACGGCGGCAAGGCGTTTGCCGGTCCGCGAGATGAATATTTTTACATTGATCTCGGCGTTTTTGATGCCTTGAATCTCCGATCGGTCGGTATGTCCGGCGGTATCGATTCGACCAAGACGTACAACGTAAGCACGATCGCGATCGAGGTTCCGATCCAAGAATTGACCCGCAGCGGTGCGATCCCAGCGAGTCCGACCGCAGCGGATGCGGTTATTGGCGTGTGGGCGACTGCCAGCCGCAGATCGACTCGCGTGATCAACGCAGGCGGTGGCCGTGATGAATCCGGCCCATACCGCCAGATCTCACGTCTGGGCAACCCGTTGGTTAACGAGGTCGTTATCCCGCTAGGTCTCAAGGATGCATTCAACAGTCTTTCGCCCCGCTTTGACGGAACGATTCCGCAGGTAGTGCAGGCCGTAACCGATCCCGAACTTGCCCGCCTTCTGGCGGCTGTTTATGGCATCACCATCCCACCGCCGCCGCGAAATGATCTTGTTCAGATCTTCGGCACGGGTATTCCTGTCAACGGGGTCACGGGACCGAATTACACGACGTTTCTCTCGGATGGAACCGCCCACGAGTATTTGCGTCTGAACGTGGCGATAGCGCCGACGGCTATCGCAAGCCAGAACAGGCTTGGCCTGCTCGGTGGCGATTTTGCTGGATTTCCCAACGGACGACGCGTATTTGACGACGTGACGGATATCGCTCTCAGGGCGGTTGCTGGAGGTACGCCATTTACGCCGGCAACAAACATCGCGCCAAACAACATGCTTGGCGATGGTGTGAGCTTCAATCCAGAGGGTCCGCTACTTTCCCGTTTTCCATATCTGCTGACACCAAATCAGGGCAATCAACCACGTCCTTCGAGTACGCCAACAACGACGACGTCAAATCCGTCAGAGGGGCGATCTAAGGGCATCCCAACCGTCGATTCGTACGGCCTCCTGATAAGGAAGTAGTCAAAGTCCGCCAATAAGTGCCGCGGGCTGTAATGGCCCGCAGCACCCTCCATTAATTATGAGATCAAGTAGCATTCTACTCGCTGTCCTCGCATTCGCATTGTCACTATTGGGTTCGTCGTGCACGACAAGTGTCACGGGGGGCGAGGTCGCGAGCGCACCGCTTTCATCGCTGGCCACCGAGACGGATCCGGAATTGCGGTCTGCACTTATGTTGATCGAGAAGGCCCCAGACTCTAAAATGGCCTACAACAACCTGGCGGTTCTGTATATCAAACGGGCCCGCCACACAGGCGATTTCGGCTTGTATTCAAAAGCCGAGGCGGCGGTTGAGAAGGCTTTGCAAGTCGACCCCGCAGATGGTCCGGCTCGCAAATTACAGGTTTCGCTTTTCCTCACAAACCATCGCTTTAATGAAGCTCTCGAGCAGAGCACCGCTCTTGATCGCGAATTCCCAAACGATGCTTTCATAAAGGGCGTCCTAACCGACGCACATATGGAGCTCGGAAATTATCCCGAAGCCGTCGCGGCAGCACAGGAAATGGTCGATCTGCGGCCAAACAGCCTCTCATACTCACGCGTGGCCCAATTGCGGTCGCTTCACGGTGACTCGGCAGGGGCCATCAAGATGATGACGCTCGCGGCGAAAACCGCTGATCCCGCAGACAAAACCCTTCAAAGCTGGTGCCTGGTACAGCTTGGGGACGAGCACTGGAAGGTCGGGAAATATGTCGAAGCGGAAAAGATATACGACGAGGCTCTAGCGACAAATCCCGGATATTTTCTCGCCCTCGTCTCGAAGGGCCGTGTGCGAGCATCTACCGGCGACTTCGAGGCGGCCGAAAAGGTTCTGAATGAAGCGCAATCGCTCGTTCCAAACGCAAATGCCATTCACCTTCTCGCTGACATCTACTCCCTAAACGGTCAATCGGAGCGTGCGAATGCCGAGTACGCAAAATTCGACGAAATGCAGACCGATCTCGGTGATGGAGCAGATCATAAAAAACTGATCCTCTCGAAGGCGAATAGAGGGATGACAGAGGAGGCTCTCGAAATGGCCCTTGCCGAATATGCGGCCGAAAAGAATATTCATTCAGCCGAGTTGGTTGCTTGGGCCTTGTACAAAGCCGGGCGCGCAGGTGAGGCAACGTCTTACATTCAAGAAGCGATGCGGCTCAATACGATCGACGCACGCGTCGCATTTCACGGTGGAATGATCGCGCGAGCAAATGGCAACAACCGCGAAGCAAAAAGGCTTCTCAGTAAGGCTCTTTCTCAAAATCCGGGTTTCGATCTGCACGAAGCCGCGGAAGCTCGACGGGCTCTCGTCGATATGTCGACGAAATAAGGGCGAGGCCCTGAATCACGTTTGTCAGTATCCTCGCCCCCTGCGCGATCGCACATCTTTCGAAGGTTCAATTCGCGTCATCCGAGAATCCTTCCGGGGCGTTGTTTATTACGGAGCCGGCACCTACGTTGGCGGTTAGCGCGGCATTACCTCTTGTTGCATCGATCAGAAGAATTGAGAAAAAAATCTTTTCCCGTCGCTAGAGTTCTGATATGATTATCATATCGCAGTAATTTTTAAGCGAGTGCCGGTTTTTTAGCCGTGCGCGGGGAGATAATTTATATGGGACGTGATTACGACAGAGAAGAAACATCGGCAGCGACGAAGCTGACGTACCTTTTGGTTGGCGGCGGCATTGGAGCCGTTTTGGCATTACTTTTTGCACCAAAATCTGGCGAAGAACTTCGGGGAGATATTGCTGACGCTACCCGTAAGGGCATTGAAAAGAGCAAGGAAACTGCCACGCAACTTCAGGAAAAGGCCGGCGAGTATTACGAAGTTTCCCGCGAACGTGCGACCGAGCTTTATCAGACGGCCAGTGAAAAAGCAGCCGACCTGACCGAGAAAGCGAAGTCAGCCGCCGCAACGACAGCTAATCCTTTCACCGCCGCCATCGAGGCCGGCAAGGACGCTTACACAGCGGAAAAGCGGAAGAATGAGTCGAAATCGATCACCGAGGGCCGAGCAAGCTATCCCGTAGTTGACGACGCCGACAGCAAGTAGTCTATGAACGCGAACGATCCACAGTTTTGGCAGATGGTCTCGTCGATCATCATCGCGGTTTGCTTCGTCTTTATGGCGATCGCTTCCCTATGGATCGCTTTGACGGTTCGCAAGGTCGTCGCGACAGTGCAGAACGTCGAGGAGAAGGTCGAGCCGCTCATCCGAAAGGTTGACGCGATCAGTGCTCAGGGCAAAGAGATCTCGGTGCATTTCACCGAGATCTCGGCCAATCTTTCATCAGCAACAAAGAACCTCGCGGACTCGACCGAACTCATCAAAGATGAGATCGCCGAGCTTCGCGTCCTCGTCGGCCAAACCGCCCACACGGCGAAGGACAAAGTCGAAATGGTCAGCCGTTCGATCGACAAAACGCACGCCCAAGTGCTCGATACGACCGAATTCGTGAACCAGAAGATCGTCGTCCCGGCCCGCGAGATCGCAGCCGTTATGGCCGGTGTAAAACGCGGCCTGGAAGTCCTCTTCGCTCCCGCCCCAAAACAGATCGACCGGGTTTATACTGAGGACGAGATGTTTATCGGGTAGTCACAGGCAGAACCACCTGCGATAGCGTGTGGTTGAACTCTAATCCAAATCGACCTTCTCCCAATCTTAAACCACCCGCTACCGCAGGCGGTTCCGACTCACTTCAAGTGCTTCCGCAAGAACGACACGATCTTATATCCGTCGTAATACACCCAAGGCTTTTCGCCCAGTGTGTAGTGGCCGCAGGGGATCGTTACTTCGCTATGTTTTACCTTGTGGCGGTTGAGGGCGTCGATGGTGTCGCGTGAGAGGTCGACGGGAAAGCTCAGATCGTAAAGACCGTAGATGTAACGTTGTGGACGCGGCGGGAGCTTTGAGAGTTTTTCGATGTAGGACATCGGCGAGATCGGGAGCCAGTATTCGCGAAGCTCGTCGAGGTTGAGATTATCGCCAAAGCCCTGTTTTACGTGAAAGGTCGTGATGCCGTGCCAGACGACATCGGCCGGATAGCCGGAGACGTGATTGAACACCGCTGAGTCGATCCGCAGATCGTGGACGAAGGCAAAAAACCCAACGCACGAGCCGATGCTCGTTCCCATTATGCCGACCTTTTCGTAGCCCTGCTCCTTGAGCCAAGTGATAGCCGCACGGGCATCGACCACCGATTGCCGCAGGCTTTGCAGCGTTCGCCCGACGTTCGCCGGCACCAGATAATCGGCACGCTCGGTCTCGGGCGGCTTTCGCTCCTCGTGATACGGCATCGTCATTCTGAGAGCCGAGATGCCTACCTTGTTGAGAACCTTGCAGAGATCAAAATATGTTCCTGCCTTTGCGTTCCAATGCGGAAGTATCAGAACCGCAGACTTCTTGTTCTTGCCATTGGGGAAGTATTTTGCGTAAACGGTATTGTTCTCTTCGCTCGGCGTTTCAATGCCGCTCGTCCACGTCACGTCATGGCCTTGATCTGAAATTTCATATTTGAAATCTGAAATTCCAGGCAGGAAGAAAAACTCATCGCTATTCTCTACAGAGTGTTTCGAGTATTCGCTAAACAGCCTACGCGGATCGTCGCCGTTCGGGCGATGGGTGATAAATTCCGTCCCCCAATCAAACGGCTGCTCCTTGCGATTGTCATCGAGCAAGGCAAGATGCCTTTCACGGCTGTGCATGAAGCGTTTGAACATATGTCGGAGAGGCAGGCTGCCAGCCTGCGAGTGTCAGACACGCAGGCTGGCAGCCTGCGGTCCGGCGTTAGGCCGCAGCCGATTTCGCTTTGTTTACGATCTTTTCGTAAAAGGCGATGTACTGCGGAATGATCTTCGATGTCGAGTAGCGTTGAACCGCAAGCTCACGGCCCTTTTCGCCGAAAGCCCGACGCAGATCTTCGTTGCGGAGCAAAGTCAGCACATCATTCGACATTTTCTCGACATCGCCGACATCGCTCAGGTAACCGCTTTCGCCGTCGTTGACGACTTCGGGGATTCCGCCTATGCGAGTTGCAATGACGGGCAGTTCGCAGGCCTGAGCTTCGAGAGCGGCGAGGCCGAATGATTCGAGTTCCGATGGCAGCAGGAACACGTCAGCCACGCCGAGATAGTCGGCGATATTTGCCTGTTTGCCGACGTAGAGAACGTTGCCGTTCATTCCCAGTTGCTCGCCGCGATAGCGAACTGCGGACAATTCAGGCCCGTCACCAACCATGATCAATCGTGCGTTCTCACCAGCGGCACGTACTTTCGCAAGGATCTCTACACAATCCATTGGACGTTTTACGGCACGGAAATTCGATACATGGACGAGTAGCCTTTCGCCATTTGGAGCTAATTCTGCACGCAAGGGCGAATCGGGAAGACGCAGGTAATGCTTCTGACAGATAAAATTCGGAATGACCTCGATCTCGTCAAAATCAAATGTCTCGATCGTCGCCTGTTTCAAAAACTTCGAGACTGCCGTGACGCCATCCGATTGCTGCAAGCCGTAACGCGTGATCGGCAAGTAGCTGCGATCGGCGCCCACGAGCGTGATATCCGTTCCGTGCAGCGTTGTGATCACCGGCACGTATCGTTTTTGCTTAATCGATTCGCGTGCGAGAATGGCCGAGATCGAATGCGGTATCGCGTAATGAACGTGAAGCAGATCGAGCTTTTCGGCACGGGCAACCGTTGCCATTTTGGTCGCGAGGGCGAGGTCATAGGGCTGATGTTCGAACAGGGGGTAGCTCATCATTTCCACTTCGTGAAAATGTATACGCTCACTAAGCTCAGTCAGCCGCGTCGGCAGTACGGATGAAATGAAATGGACATTATGCCCACGCTCAGCCAGATCGCGGCCGAGTTCAGACCCGACGATGCCACTGCCGCCATAAGTTGGATATACCGTAATGCCGATGTTCATAGCAACTTTGCTCGCAAAACATAATCGTAACAGATATGGTTACAAAGAGAAACTCTATTCTTTGTGGTCTTTGCGTCTTCACTTTGTGCCTTTGTGATTAAGCTCTTAAATCCATTATCACAAAGGCACAAAGTGAAGACACTGAGTGCACGGAGAAGATCAACCGACCTTTCTCGCGGCGGCAACCAAAGTGAGAAGAATTGCCGAAAGACAACTTCGGCTGCCACCTGTTTCCGGCTCCTTGGTATTTGCTGCTGTCTCGTTGTATTGAACTGCTTCCGTTTCGGCCGCGATAGGAGTTGTCGTGCCCTTTCGCCGCACTAGGTAAACGATTCCAGTGTAATCGTCAGTCAATAGGAACGAATTCGCATCAAGCTTCATAATGTCGCAGGGTCGCCCGAAGACGGTGCCCTTTTGTAGGAAGCCGGTGATGAAATCCTGTAGCCTTTCGCCTTTTCGCATGATGACGACTTTGTATCCGTGGCCCATCTTTTTGTCGGTTGAGCCGTGTAGCGAGATAAGGAAGGCGTTCTTGATCGTATCCACGGCATCGGCATCGTCGAAGTAATCAAACCCGAGAGCCGACGAGCGTGACGGAAAATGAGCATACGGAGCGGGAACGCCGCTGCATTGCCCCGGTCGTTTAAAGCCGGGATCGGCGAAGATCTTTCCGTTCGACGAATGGCAATATGGCCAACCGTAATCTGTGCCTTCCTTCAAGGCGTAGAAAGTCTCGTCAGGCTTCTGCAGGCCGAGGTGATCGCTGCCTTGATTGGTGGCAAAGACAAAATTGCCGATCGCCCTTAGGCCGACGGCGTTGCGCAAACCGCGAGCGAGTTCGCGCTGGCCGGTACCGTCGGGGTTCATCTCGACGATGCTTGCACGTATCTTTTCTTTTTCGACGCAGGCGTTACAGCTCGAGCCGACCGAAACGTAGAGTTTACCGCCCGGCGAGAACGAGATCGTACGCGTCAGGTGCCATCCACCGTATTTGTAGCTCAGGCCGTAGGCGGGGAAGGTGGCGAGTACTTGCGGCTTTGTGTCGGTCGGCTTGGTCTCGCCCGAGGTGAATTTACGACGCGTAAGCTGATGCGTTTCGGCTAGGTAAAACCAATCCTGCCCTGATGGGTCGCGGTAGAATTGACAGCTATTCGGATTTCGCAGGTTCGTCATGTACGGGATGAGTTTGCCAAACTTGCCACGCTCCGCATCCCAGCCATCGAGAATATAGACCGTCCCGCGTTTGCCGTCAGCGAGATTGTACATGTCGGTCACAAAGATACGGCCGTCTGGCGACTTGGCAAAAAAGCGGACACGCTTCAAGCCCTCCATCGCCGGGATCATCTCAAATCCTTCGGCAAGATTAAGGGTGAATGACTTGCCATTCTTGAGCGTGATCTTGTTTGGCACCAGCTTCGGTTGTGCGATCGTTAGCAGGGCAAAAGTAAGGATCGATACGACGGTGAGAAACAGAGTTTGCATATTATCCGAGTTCATTTGTGTTAGTATGCGAGTCAGAACCACCTGCGGTAGCGGGTGGTTCTAAATGGAGTTTCCAAAACTCCATTTAGAACCTCAAACTTTTCTTTTGATAACGCTAAACCACCCGCTACCGCAGGTGGTTCTGACTAAATTATGAAAACTGAAAAATTTCTCGTCGCCGAAGGCTCAAAAGTTAATCTGAAAAACTATCCGACTGACTTCACGGGCGATTATACCGATAAAAAACAAGCCGTAAAAGACCTCGAGAAAAATGTCGCTCGGATGCGTGAATTGCAGGACGTTTTGTACGCACAGGACAAATATTCGCTGCTCATTATAATTCAGGCAATGGATGCCGCAGGTAAGGACGGCGCCATCGAACACGTCATGACCGGTGTTAACCCGCAAGGTTGTCACGTGGTCTCATTCAAACAGCCATCGAGCGAGGAGCTCGACCACGACTTCCTCTGGCGTTGTCAGAAGAACCTG
>JANNWQ010000262.1:0-15726 GCA_031408595.1 Acidobacteriota bacterium
ATCGACCGCCAAAACTTTCACTCAACAGCTCGGACCGCTGAAAGATATTCGTGTTTGGCGATTCGGTATGTATTACTTCCTCGTTTTTGGCTGCTTCGTCGCTTTCTCGCAGTGGCTCGTCCCGTATTTTGTCAATGTTTACTACCTGCCACTGGTCACAGCCGGACTATTAGCAGCCTTGTTCAGCTTTCCGTCCGGCATGATTCGAGCCCTAGGCGGATGGATGAGCGACCGTTTTGGCGGCAGAAAAGTAATGTATTGGGTTCTAGGGTTGTCTGTTCTCCTTTCTTTTCTTTTGATCGTCCCAAAAATGGAAATCACATCGCCAGGCAAGGGTGTCGCAGCGGAACACGACGGCGTGGTTACCGCTGTTACCGAGAGTTCGATTTCAATCGGCGACAAGGCCTATCCGATAGAGCCGAAAACAGTGCAAACGATCAACCCCGACGAAGGAGTACTGGTTTTTCCTGCTAAAGAGGCATGGCAGGAACCCACTGTCGAGGTAGGTCAGTCCGTCAAGCGCAAAGAACTCGTCGCAAAGGGAGTAACGAAGATATTCTTTCAAGCAAATGTCTGGATTTTCGCGGTTTTGGTAATGATCCTTGGGATCGTCTGGGGCGTTGGAAAAGCCGCCGTTTATAAACACATTCCCGAATATTTCCCTGAAGAGGTTGGCGTAGTAGGCGGGATGGTTGGCGTACTGGGCGGTCTTGGCGGCTTCTTCAGCCCGATCATTTTTGGCTATTTGCTCGACGGAACCGGTCTATGGACGAGTTCATGGATGTTTATGTTTTTTCTGTCAGCCACATGTTTGATATGGATGCACCTTGTCATTCAGAAAATGATGCACAGCGAACAGCCTAGTCTGATGAAGAAGATCGAATAGTGCAGTCAAGAAATCTAGATAAGTCGTTATTACTTAATTATGAACTCAGCAACATGGCTTGAAAAATGGACACCCGAAGAATCGGAGTTCTGGGAAAGCGAAGGGAAGCGCAGGGCCTGGCGGACCTTGATCGTAACCACGCTGACGTTGATCGTTGCTTTCGCTACGTGGTTTATGATGAGCGCGATCGTCGTGCGCATGCCGGGAATCGGCTTCAACTTCACCCAAAATCAATTATTTTGGCTCGCGGCGATGCCCGGATTGGCGGGCGGAACCCTCCGCATTATACACACTTTCCTGCTGCCAGTCTTTGGGACACGTCATATTATTTCGATCGCTACGTTACTCAAATTAATCCCGTGCGTAGGAATTGGTTTCGCGATCATGGATCCGAATACGCCGTACTGGGTTTTTATCGTACTCGCATTCACCGCCGGATTCGGAGGAGGCGATTTCTCATCGTATATGCCGTCGACAAGCGTCTTTTTTCCAAAGAGACTGCAAGGAACGGCTCTCGGCATCCAGGCCGGGCTTGGCAACTTTGGCGTAAGCGTTGCACAGTTCGTCACACCTCTGATAATTACTCTTGCAATGGTCGGCAGTTCGCAGACATTGACCAAAATCGATCCCGCTACCAAGTCGGTTGTCGGTTCAAGCCAGGTCTGGCTGCAAAACGCTGCCTTCATCTATGTCCCGTTTTTGCTCTTATTTGCAGTACTGGCCTGGTTTACCCTTCGAAGCGTTCCGATCAAGGCGAGTTTCCGCGAGCAGTTGGACATTTTTAAGGATAAGCATACCTGGTTTTGCACAATAACTTATCTGATGACTTTCGGCGGTTTTTCGGGTCTGGCCGCAGTATTTCCGCTGCTGATCGGCACCCTTTACGGAAAATTTCCCAACGCTCCAGATCCGCTTGTTTACGCTTTCTACGGCCCGCTAATTGGTTCCGCGAGCCGAATCTTATTCGGTTTTGTTGCGGATAAGATTGGGGGAGCTATCCTAACGCTCATTTGTGGGTTGGCTTTGGTTATCATTACAGCCGCAATGCTTGCGCTCGGGCTTTTCACGCCCACATCCGGCGACCAGTTCCCGATGTTCGTCGGTTTAATGCTGACTCTGTTCTTCTTTACGGGAATGGGTAACGCCGGAACTTTTCGCCAGTTTCCAATTATCTTTGGAGCGAACCCGCGTCAAGCTGCTGGCGTCATCGGCTGGACCGCAGCCATAGCCGCTTATGGCCCGTTCATCTTCTCGGTTGCCATTGGCGGCATCAGCGCGGCCTACGGAAGCCCTGCGCCGTTCTTTTACGGCTTAACCGTATTCTTTATTTTCGCCACGGCGGTCAATTGGTGGTACTACGCCCGGAAGGGTGCGGAAAGGCCCAGCTGAATGCGAGCCATTCCAGATAAATTTTTCGCGGGGCCGCGTTTAATTAACAAGGCACTGACTGATATAGGGTACTTATGAGGAATTACATGTCTAAAATATCTCTAATAAATTTGGCAATTCTAAGTTTTCTATTTGCGACTTTTTGTCTCACGGCAAGCGCTCAAGCGGTTGCTCAGGCAAAACCAGACCTCAAAACGGAGGCGCCGGGGACGACGACGCCTAAGGACGACGAAACGCAAGCACGTGTCAGGCAGCTTGAAACGCAGGTTCAAAAGATGCAGGAGCAGATTGATGCTCTGACAAGCTTAATAAACCGAACCTCGAGCACCCCAGCTGCGATCGGCCAGATGACTCCAGGCCTCGACGTTAAAAAAACGGAACCCGCCAAAATTGCAGCGAAATCAGACCAAACGCTCGGCACGGGCACCCAGCCGGCACAACAGAAATCGCTCGGCGTTGATATCGGCTCTGCCCGTCTCACACCCTACGGCACAATCTATTTCAACGCTTTTGGGAATAGCGGCGGGACGAACAATGCGGACGTTCCACTGTTTGCGACACCGACGGGAGATAGCAATGCCGGAGCAAGCGTTAGGCAGACACGACTGGGAGTAAAGCTCGAGGGAGCAAAAGTTGGAACTGCAAGATTGGGAGCGATTCTTGAAGCCGATTTTTTCGGTGGTTTTCCGTCGGTTGGCATTGGCGAAAATTTCGGCATTGTGCGATTAAGATTGGCGAATGCGCGACTTGACTGGGAGAAAACTTCTATTACGGTGGGTCAGGATTGGATGGTTTTCGCTCCCGTTAATCCGACGTCACTGGCGGCGGCCGCAATTCCGCAACTGGCGGCGTCGGGCAATAATTGGGCGCGTCTTCCGCAAATCAAAATCGAAAGAAAGCTGAACGACAACTTCACGTGGACCGGCGCAATCCTCGCCCCACAAACCGGAGATTTTTCGACAAACGCGGCATTCTTCTTACAGCCGACTAGCGGCGCCAGCTCAAGCGTCCCGTTTTTTCAAAGCCGAATTGCATTTGCCGATACAAATTGGCTGGGTACGCGAAAAGGCGGGAGCGTCGGACTCTCGGCCCATTACGGACGCTCGCGCGTTTTTACCGGAGCGACGGCGAATATCAAAAACGATATTGATTCCGTAGGCATTGCGCTCGACTGGAATTTTCCCCTCGCGCAAAGATTGAGTTTATCCGGCGAAGCGTTCTTCGGCCGAAACCTGGGAGGCTTCCAGGCCGGAGTTTTTCAAAGCTACAATAACGATTTCGCTTATCGAAACGGCTCAACCCTGGTCGCGGGCGGCGTACGGTCGATCGGTACACGGGGCGGTTGGACCCAGTTGGGTTTTACGCCCGATGTTTTGCAAAACCGCCTGTCGCTTTACGGCTCAATCGGAATAGACGACCCGAGCGACGAAGATTTGATCAGCCGCACCCCGCGAGATTTTCGAAGGCAAAATCTCGCTTTTGCCTTTGATCTGATTTACAAATTTACCCCACAATTCCAGTTTGGCGGAGAATTTCGTCGTATACAGACACTGTATCTGACTACCGGTAGGCGAACTGCCAACCATATAAATCTCAGCGCGGCATACAGTTTCTAGTCAACGTCTAAGCGAGCAGGCAAACTATGGCCGACGTGTCGCGCAAAGTACCTCACGACGGACATTAACGGATTTATTCTGGCTGGTGGTCAGAGCAGCCGAATGGGAGGTAACAATGCTCTGTTGCGTTTGGGCAACACGACATTCGTAGAACGAGCAGCTGCGGCCTATACGATCTTGCGCTCGCATACGAGGCGAGCGACAGGTACAAGGCTGCAGCCGACCGAGCAAAGATCCTCGCGAAGGTTGCGGAGATGAATGAGGAGTAGGCCAACCAGTTTGATTATTAACGTTCGGCTGCTTGAGAGCGATCGGGTCTTCTTGACAGATTTTACGATTCGATATGGAATCGAAAAAGCTCCGATCTGGCGACGGAGTTTGCGGGATTTGTTTATGAAAAACAAGCTTTTTATGCTAATCTTTCCGACATTCTCGAAGTAAAAGAGCGTTGGCTCATCAATGCGTCAAAAGACATCTCGGATGCTAGGACCGTTTTGAACCGCCGTCGCAATATGGCTTCCTTCGACGGCGACGCGGTTAGCTTGCTGACTACTCCGATCGGTCTGATCGAGGAGACTGCCGGACAGCTTCGAGACTATCGAAGCAGGAACATTCGGTAGATGTAGAGAATGAAGTAGCCAATACAGAGTAGATCGATATGCCCATAAGAAAATGCTCAGGTTGTCAGGCTGAAATGGATGCGGATGCCATTTTTTGTAACGAATGCGGCCTCGCCACGCCGGTGCCGCGTTCGCCTGCTCCAGCATATCCCAGCTCTCAACAGCCGCAGTCGCCCATCTTCTCGTACGGCAGTTCCGAAACCTCGGGCCAAACACACGAAGTGTCATCCGGCTCGGCTTCGTTGGTCTGCCCTCGATGTGGTCGACAGGCTACTTCGACAAGCAAATACTGCCCTGGCTGCGCATTTGATTTCGCGAATCTTGTACCGAAGTATGATCCGAACGAGAGCTTTGATCCGGATGGCAACGTTCATCCGCCGGAACTCGTCCTTGCCGTTCAAAAGCGATATCGCGAAGGCTATCTATATGCCCGGTTTCTCAACGGGTTTGGCCTGGCAGTGGTGATAATCGGTATCGTAATAGCGATCTTTGTCGCAATGATGGCCATGATGATCGGCGGCGGAATTGAAAACCAAGCCCGCAGTGCCTACGTGGGCCCCGGTCAGGGAACGGGCGTTGCGATCGGTTTTGTGATCTTTTTGATCGGAGCGGTGTTTGGCGGGATATTTATCGTTTCCGGAATCCTCACGCGCGCGGCGGCCCAACATTTAATGGCTTCGTTTGATAGCGCTGTCAATTCGTCCAAGTTCCTTACTAATGTACAGCGGGCTGAGATGATGTCTCTTCCGATACAGCGATACAAGAAGGTAGTGACGTAAATTACGAAGATGAATATCTGCCCGCAATGCAGCACGGCTTACGACGACGAGAATATCTACTGTCTCGCCGATGGAAACGCGCTCATTATCGATGGCCCAGAGGTTGAAACTGTCATAAACCGTAAGTTCGGATTCACTTTTCAGCCCGATCCTGTGGAGGCGACGCAGGCATGCGGGACATGTGGCAATCCAAACAAAGCCAGCTCGCGATTTTGCAAGAAATGCGGCAAAGCTGTCGGGGCTCAGGGCGGACAGTTTGGATTTGCCGATTATAGCCAGTCGCAGCCTTCCCCGACAGTTACATTCCAACCGCCCAGATCCGGCGAGTTATCGAGCTTTGGCACTCAGCCGTCCTCGTATCGGAATGTTGTGATCGGCGTCCTGGCATCGGCCGCCGTTTTTGTTCTGGCTTTGGTGTATATCGTCTCCAGTTCGTCATCGAGCGTGAGCCCGTCACACAAAGCAACTGGCAATAGTGCCAATACGTCGTCCAGCGAAACCAAAAGCGACAGTTCTACGCGAAACGAAACGTTTGACAGGACTTATACAGGAACTATCGGAAAGAAAAATCCGATGGTTCTGACCATGGCCTTGAAACGAGAAAATAATATTCTATCGGGGCGAGCGGATACACCGGGCAGTTGGGATAGGCTATCAGGATCGATACAAAACGATGGCAGTTTTTTCCTGAATGGCAACGAACGCGACGGTCCTCTTACGGGTACATACACAGGTCGTATTAACGACGACGGCTTGATCACAGGAACGTATAGACAAACAAACGGAAAAAGCTCTGATTTCTCGGCTAGTCAGAAAGTTGAATAAGAATGATCTGCCCACAATGCAACAGTGTCTATTCCGACGATTACGTCTATTGCCTGAACGACGGTAATCCGCTCGTTGATGAGAGCGGCGAGCAGCAAACGGTCGTCAACCGTATCGTGATGCCGCCGCAAACTGATCCGGGTGAGGTCATGGTTGCCTGCACATCATGCGGCGTCGCAAATCGATCAAACTCCCGTTTTTGCAAAAAATGTGGTGGTCCGACCGTCTCATCGCCCGGAGTTGCATTCGACTTCAACCCGTTTCCTGTTTCGCCGCCGCGTCTCACCGCGAGCGGAACTCCACCTACGCACAATACCGTTGTGTTTCAACCGCCAAATGCTTCTCCGCCAGGCGGTATTAGTCGGCCAGCCGATAATCAAAATCAGCTCATGCTGATAGGCTTTCTTGTCGTTGCAGTTTTGATCGGCGGAGCCATTATTTACTCGATGTCGGGAGACACAAAACCAGCGGCAAACTACACCAACACTAATAGCTCGGCGCCGAAACATCCGGATGTCGGCAAGACTGGCAAGCTGAATACGAACGCTAACATTCGTAGTTCAAGCAACAAAACCGCACTTTCTCTCGGCGTTCACTACTATGACGCACGCATCAAAGTACTCGAGGCCGTTGGCTACAACACGTCGGACGGCTATGCTCTGTGGTACCGGGTCCAAGTCCTGCAAAATGGGTGCGACCGCGAAGAAGGATTAGGCTGCGGCAACGACCGCGACCGCAACCCAGGCCAGGCCGCGATGGAAGGCTGGATGAGTGCGAGGAATATTTCGCTTGATTAGCAATATGAGAAAGATTTTTGTTTCTTTATTATTCGGTTTGATCTCATGCGGGACTGGTATGGCCCAGACCACCAGCCGACCACTGTTTTTAACGGAGGCTGATAAACGCCTCAAGCCTAGAACAGTTACAGATGTCTGTCCGACTGACCATCCACTAACCAAACGACTTTTAACGGAATACGGCGCAATTTTTGTTGCATCGCAAAAGGTTGTTCTACCATACAAATGCATTCTTGAGAATGAAGACGAAGTTCAGGCGTTTCAAGCAATCGCGGACGCGACATACGAACGTGTCGGCGGCGTCATCGTTACGCTGCAGGAGGTTGCCTTGGTCGCTTTTCTGGCTGCTCGAAACGCCGCGGCTAAGGAAGGTGTGGCAATATCGCCGCGTGGCGGTTCGACAGCCTCGACGCGAGACTATGCGAAAACGGTTAGTTTGTGGGAATCAAGATTTCATCCGGCATTGCGTCACTGGACGGCACGAGGACGAATAGCCAAAGCAGATGCTGACCGCGCCCGACAGATGAAGATGCGTGAGCAGATCGCTACGGTCTTTGCTTGGGAAGACAAAAAGATCTGGTTCAGCAAAGATCTCTCGAAGTCGATCTTGTATTCCGTCGCCGCTCCGGGGGCCTCGCAGCATAATTTCATGCTCGCTCTCGATATCGAGCAATACGGCAACGCACGAGTGCGAAAAATAATGGGCGACCACGGTTGGTTTCAAACCGTTAAGAGCGATCTACCGCATTTTACCTATCTAGGGCACGCGCGTGATCAGCTAGAATCGCTTGGTCTTAAACGCGAGGTGGTTAGCGGGCAAGAATTTTGGATTCCAAATATGGAGTAAAACTATGGTCTGTACGCAATGCAATACGGTGAATGACGCTGAAAGCGTCTTTTGTATCGGTTGTGGCCGGTCGATGACCAACCAAGCCGGTTTTCATGGATCGGGAAATTCAACGGAAACCGAGGTCGTCAATATCGGGCAAGGTGGATTTACGCCGAGCGGATATACTCCGTCGCAGCCACAGGTCGAGGTTCCGCGCAGATCAGGTGTTAGTCCGTTGTTGCTGGTTGGCTTGGGCATTGCGGTTTTATTTGGCCTCGTCGGAGCCGTCGCATTCATTCTGGTCGGACCAACCATCGGCGGCGGCGGCGGCGAAACCTTACCTTCGCATTTGGGAATGTTCGTACAATCTGACGCCAAAGATAAAGTCGATGAGATCAAGCGGCAGGATTTTACCAATGCGATCGAAGCAAGAACGGCCATCACAAAGGACGGCTCCTTGCCCTATCTGGTTGCTCAGCCGAGTCTGATCTTGTATGCGGATAGTAAGGATATTCCTGTCAATGATGTCCGCTTGGTACAACTCGACACGCTCAAAGATGACGGCACAATGAAAACACTCGATTTTCAGGTCGCACCGATCGATGGTAAGAACGATATGAAGCGTATTCGCATACCAACCCAACTGGCAACCGGAAAGTATGCTTTTACTTTTTTTGATGGATATTTCAACGAAGGAAAGCATAAGTTCTGGCCGTTCCAGGTGAAAGATTCGTCAAAGACTGATAACGGTGACTCCCTAAAAGCGTGGTCGGTAGGGCCGAAGCCAAAAGACCCACCCGCAGCTGCATCGCCGCGCGGACCATCCTCATTCCCACCAGCTACAAATGTCGCCCCGCCTATGACGGCGACAAGCGGGGGACGCATCGCGTACAGTACAACGTCAAGTTTGATACTGCGTGCCGGACCGAGTCAGTTGGCGGCGAAGATAAGAAACCTACGGAGCGGTGAAGCGGTTGAGATTCTCGGATACTCTTCGAATACCGAGTATTTCAATGGACGAAATGCTCCTTTCGCTCAAGTTAGAACATCTAGCGGACAGGTTGGTTGGGCGTTTTCCGCATATCTTAGGTAGTGACTGGGTTGACAATGGAGATAAGAAGGATGATACAACGTGCAAATCCTGTTTTCCTCAGCTTATTAGCTTTGCTTTGCCTAAGCTGCGGGTCAGAAAACTCAACCGGAGCTGGCGGGAAAAACAAGTGGACGACGGTCTCATCGTCACCGGATCAACCAACTCCGTCCGCAACCAAGCAGAATGCAGAAAAGGCTGGGTTCGCGTCGAATCTGCCCGCGGGTTTTACAAACCCGACGGACGATGCCGCGAAGCGTTTGTTGAAAGAATATGGAGCCGTTTTTGTTGCACGCGGCGGGGCGGTTTCACCAAAGGTCGTGGTATTTCCGAATGATGCCGCAGTGACTGCGTTTCAATCTTCCGCCCCGACATCCACTGAAACGGTTGGCGGAGTGAGTATCACGCTACAGACTCCGGCGATGAAAGGCCTTCAATCAGCGATAGCCGAGGCCTCCCAATCGGGCAAGACAATTACACCACGAGGCACAGACGCGGCCAAGCGAAGCTATGCTGGCACCGTTGAACTGTGGGCCAGCCGCGTCAACCCGGGCCTGGATCATTATATGGGTTTGGGACGAATCGCGGCAGGAGATGCCGCTCGGATTCGCGGTCTTTCACCCTATGAGCAGGTTCCCGAGATATTCAAACTTGAGTCGCAAGGAATGTACTTCTCAAAAGATCTTTCTAAATCGATAATATATTCGGTCGCCCCGCCCGGGAGCTCGCAGCATTTATCGATGCTTGCCCTGGACGTGACGGAGAACGAGAATTCAGATGTTCGTAAAATCCTGGCAAAGCATGGATGGTTCCAGACGGTACTTTCCGATCTGCCACATTTTACATTTCTTGGGGTCCCCGAAAGCGAATTGCCCAGCCTCGGGCTGAAGAAATCAGGCAATAGCGGGCGCGTGTTTTGGACACCGGATATCTAGCGAAGCTGAGTCTGCTAGCCGTAGATCAGGTCAAATATGTTGATCGAGCTATCTTCGCACCATTGCTGCCCCAAACGCCTAGCGAAAGGGATATTTTCCTCGGAGATTAACGTGCTTAGAATAGACGACAGACCCCGATGAAGGCATAAGACTTCGAGGTTGCCTCGACCGATAACTAGGAAACATCGGCCAATACCTGCTTCTCCGCGATCACATCCGACTCTTCAATCGGCGAAATACTTTCGATGGCTCCCGAGTTATTGACGTCTTCCTCGGTCGTGACTGGTTGTTCGATCATAATGTCTTCTAGCAATAGTTGGGCATCTGCAAATATATCGGCCAGTTCACACTCGGTCGGCTGGTTTATAGGCGCTATATAGTTTTCTTCGGCTTGGTACTCGACCGTCTCGAATTTTGGTTCCGTAACCAAATCCGCCAGATTCAACACTTCGGTTTTGGCCGGACTCTGAGGATCTGCTTCCGGGTTGTCAGGGATATAGCCAGCAACCACAGCAGGAGACTCGGCTATTTCGTGGTGTTGGAGGACTCTTTGCTCTTCAGCTGGTGCATCTGCTTCATAATTTTCTGTGTCTAGGTTGCTGTTCGAAGAATGTTCCGAGCTTGCCTTGGTATGCATCGTCGTGAACGAACCGGTATCGTCATTGGCCACGCCGTCTTCAGCTTCCACATCCGGCTCGTCGGGTACGACAGGTTGGTCATCTACCGGCTCGTCGACCGCAGCAAATTCCGGTTCGATCTCGGGAGCCTCGATCGGTGTTTCAGGTACGACCGCGTTGCCCGATCTGAAAGCGAGGGTCGCGGCATTTATAAGATCTTTGGCAAGCTCGGATGCCTTCTGGTGACGGTGTTCACGTTGCTTCCAGATACTCTTTAGGATAACGCCCTCGACTGCGGGATGGATCTCGTCGTTTACCAAACGCGGCGCTTGAGGCATTGTCTGAACGTGGTGTATCGCGATCGCCGATGCCGTCGGCGATTTGAACGGTACGGTTCCAGTCAGCATTTCATATAGCATTATGCCAACACTGTAAACATCCGACCGCGCATCAAGGTTCTCGCCGAGACACTGTTCGGGCGACATGTATTGCGGTGTGCCCATGGCACTGCCGTCCTGGGTCAGGCCGATGTCCGTCTGGTTGTAGAGCTTTGCGATACCAAAATCGAGTACTTTGATATACCAACCCGTTGTTGTCTCGTTAGCAATGATGTTCTCTGGTTTAATATCCCGGTGAACGATTCCGAGTTCGTGGGCCTCGCCCAGAGCGGAACAAACCTGCGTCGTTACCGTAACTGCAAAGTCGAGTGGCAGCACTTTGTACTGGTTGATTATCTGGCGAAGCGTATATCCTTCGGCCAATTCCATTAAAATGTATGGAACCTGATACACGGCCGAAACGCCAACGTCGTAGATGCCGACCACATTGCGATGGCGAAGCTTCGTCGCCATCACAGCCTCGCGCCTAAAACGCTCGGCTGCCTGAGGGTCACGGGCAAGGTGTGGATGAAGTATCTTAACGGCGACCGTGTCGCCAATCAACAATCGCGTGGCGCGGTAAACATCACCCATACCGCCCGAGCCAAGCTTCCCGTCTATCCTGTATTTGCCATCCAAAACCTGGCCCAAAAACACATCCCGATTGACAGGTGTGACCACTTGCCTGACCTGTGAGCGCTCGGGCAGATTCTTGCCACACTTCCGGCAAAACCTCGCAGTATCAATATTTTGGTTACCGCATTTTGGACAGAACATCGATATCTAATGGCAAACATTGCAGAGTATCGCCTGCATCTTGCGAACGTTTGCTCCCGGATAACTCTTTAAGGCTTTTGCTCTGACAGCATTTGCAGCCGCCTCGGTCGCACCACCATAAACGGCCAGAAAATTGAATTTATAGTTAACGTTCGTGTACGAATGCTCAAAGTGATAGCAGCCGAACGCCGTCGAAAAGACGCGGTTGCTCGGGAACAACGCCTGAGCATTTTGCCGCTCCCTCGTTGTGAACTGGCCGCCACATTCGTCGTCGACAGGATTCGTCTGCTCTTTGACCGCCCGGCTTTGCAAGATGACCGCATAAAACGCCTTTGATTTGTACTCGCCCATCCACTCGAGTTCACCTAACACCTTGATCGGCAGATCTTCCTCGCCGAATCCGCCCGAAGTGCGGCACGTGGCTGTAGGGTCACCACAAATATCGTAGAGAGTCTTTTGGCTGGCTTTTTTGCCCTGTGCATTCGCAACGTGCGAGCAAACGACTACGGTTAAAATAAAGCAAAATAGAATTCGTTTCACGATTCGTATCTCCTACAAATTATCTTTCTTCTTCAACGCTCCCATGGTCAGCCCAAGGAAAATAAGGCTGAAGAAGGCCTGAATAATCAAGTCTTTTCGAACTCTGTTACGGTATCCGTCCACTATATACTGTTCGTCTTCCTTAGCCAAGACCTTTGGGCCGTCCTTATTATCCTTTTCATGGCCTCCCTTATCGAGAACGTTTTGATAGCCGACGACGGTCATTTGCGAGGCGATCTTTCCACGCTCGTCGTTGTCAGCAATGATGGAGGTCTGATGAGCCAAAGCGTCGATCGTCCAGCGGGCGGTCATTAGTGCCGACAGGAATTTGGCGGGGGTGCCAAAACCTTCGCTCTTTGTCACGATGTCGGGTGGTATTGGCGGCCTTTCGTCCGGTTTGGCGGGATTGAGTTTCCAGTTGTCTATCGACTTCTTATCAAAGCGTTTCCATTTATCAAATTCCGAGACCATCGCGGCTCTTTCTTGCGAAACATTTGTATAGAGGTCATCGATCGGTTTAAGAAAACCACTTAGCAAAAGCTGCGGAATAAGAATGAGGGGCAGGATGCTCATTGCTTTTTCGGTTGATTTGACCAGTGCCGAAAAGAACAGTCCTATAGAGGCACCAGCGAGAAGCGTCATGTAAAGGATCAGCGTGATCTTGCCAAAATCCTCGGCCTCGAATTTTCCCGTGACGGTGAGTATCGAAACAAACAAAACGCACTGGATCAGCCCAATGCCGCTAAGGATGGCAAACTTCGATAGTACATACGACGGTATCTTGAGATTTACCAGGCGCTCGCGCTCATAGACCTCGCTTTCTGAGACGATCTCGCGAATAGCGTTGTTTGCACCGAGCCAAATTGCGATCACGGCGGCGATGAAGATCGTCCGTGCGTCGTTCGGCGTCGCACTTGTGATCGCAGCGAGAATGATCGCCACAATCGGAGCTTGAGCGAGCAATATGAGAGTGTTTTTGATGTCTTTTAGCTTTATCTCAAGCAGACGTTGGGTCAGCGTCAACCATTGGCCAATTCCAGGCTTTCTATCCGCACCCGTATTGTCGATCCCGGCGCCAATTGGCGGGCCGCCGGCCTGCGACTGGATCTCACTGAAACGCTTTGCGACATATTTTTGAAACTGCGGAGACTGTTGAAATGCCTTGCTCGATTCCTCGGGCGTACGTTCGTGGAGACGTCGATAGATCTCGCTCGGATCCTGACAGTTGAAATACTCAAGCGCCTCCAGTGGCGGGCCGAAATATGCGAGCCGCCCTCCCTTGGTCAGAAGCACAATGTTGTGCATCGATTTAAACTTCTCGAACTTGTGCGTGACCATTATGACGATTCTGCCTTCGTCGGCAAGACGACGAAACAGCAGCATCATATTTTCGGTCGTCTCGGGATCGAGCGGCGAGGTCGGTTCGTCGAGGAAGAGAAAATTCGGCTTGGTTATCAGTTCTATGCCGAGGCTAAGCCGTTTTTGCTGGCCGCCTGAAAGCTGCCTGAACGCATTGTGCCGCTGTTCGTCCAGTCCGACAGTATTGATGACCTCGTTAATAATCTCATTGATCTGCTGTGCGTTCGTTCCTGCAGGCAGCCGCATCCTGGCGGCAAAATATAGCGTTCGCTCGACCGTAAGGGCTTCGTGCAAAATATCGCGTTGCGGCACATAACCGATCGAGCGTCTGAGCAGATCGAAATGCTGATAAAGGTCGAGATCATTTATAAAGACCTGTCCGCCCGTCGCCGGCCGCATACCGTTGAGAGCGTCCATCAGCGTTGATTTGCCGCAGCCCGATGCACCCATCAGACCAACAAACTCTCGCGGATAAAGCGCGACCGAGACGCCGTTCACGACTGTCTTTTCGCCATACGATTTCGAGACATTGTAGGCAACGATCCGGCTGGCACTAAGATCTTTTTTCTGTACCTCACGGCCGTTGACCTGAATAAGATAACCGCCGATCGTCACCCAATCGGACGGCTGGAGCAGATAGCCGCCGCGCAAAGCATTACCATTGATAAACGTGCCGTTCGAGCTTCCCAAATCGGTCATCACTGGCTGCGGAGAGGTGTCGTAGTGAAGCTGCGCGTGGTATCGAGACACGCTCGGGGCATCGAGCACTACGTCATTGTCCGGTGCCCGGCCGATTCGCAGCGTCGCGCTAACCGCAACGCGAAAAACGCTTGTCGCATCATCAACGGTGTCGCCAAAGACGGTTTGATCGCCCTGAACGGGTTGACGCGGCACTGAGCCAAAATCAAAGTGTGCCTCGTTCGCCTGCTGAGCGACCCGTTCGAATCGAAAGATAAAGCTCAGCGTCTGGCCCGCTCCCATATCGATGCGGTCACCATCCTTTAGCATCACGACGTCAATGACCTGACCGTTAACAAACGTGGTCATCTTGTTGCTAAGATTCTTGATCGCCGCCTGGCCATTGATCGAAACCTCGATCGCCGCCTGAAGCCGCGAAATAAATGGCTCATCCAGAAAGATCTGACACTGCGCCTGATCGCGGCCAATAACATATCGCCCGACCCCGATCGACGCAGTTTCGCCCGTTGCTATGTTCTGCAGTTCGTACATAGTTCAAAAATAACGCGTCGTCATCCGCGTTCCGTGCCGCAGTCATTGCGAACGCAAACTCCGACAATCAGATACAACACAAAGATCGATAACAAAACGATCGTTTGGAGCACCTTTGCCTGCCTTTAAAGTGAACGTCTCTTTTAGGAACATGGCGGTCTTCGGAACAATCGACAGAAGCAATCCTTCATTAGAAAAGCTAAAACTAACCGCCCCGAGACCGCTGGCTTTCTTTCCCTCGTACTTAACTCTAGCTCCCGGTCGGATTTGCGCGGCAAGCAAAATACGAATCACGTCGCCATTTAATGGAATAACATTCGCAGTAGGCTCTTCGTTGCCGGGTTCGAGGTCAACGACAATTCGAAGACGTTTTCCATCGGCGGTTCCAACACGAATACCGGAGGCAGTCGCGGTGAACTTCTGGACAGGTGAGTCGTCGTTCGAATAGCTGCTTTGAGGCGGATTGTTCGGCGTGGAAGCGACAATGGGAGCTACCGTGCTCTGCGGTTCAACCTTTGTCGTCCTAGGCTCAACGGCTCGGTCATCTCGGAAGAATAGTGCGTACGCAAGGACGATGGCTATCGACCCCAACACCCCCATAATGAGAAACTGCCATCGTGACGAGTCTTTTGCGAGAGTCGGGTTTCTCTGGAATTCGTTCGGCCTTATGGGGTTAACGATCACCGTTGGAACGTCGCTCTGATCTGCAACCAGATACGTTCCATCGGCAAGACAATAGATAATCTCATCAGAATATGATTGATGGCAGTTTGGGCACCGATTCATAGTTTGTTACCGTCCATTACAATTCAGCACTGCACCGTGACAGCATTTCTCAGTTCCTCGTAAACAATTTTCGCTCCATTCGCGAACATCTTTACGTGGATCGTTTTGTCGCCGTAATCGCAATGCCGTTCCGAGCGAAAGCGTTGGACAAACTTCACAACAGCGACATCGCCCTCGATAGTGACGCTGCGATTCTCAGCGACCACATTAAGAAGATTTTTGAAACTTCGACCGCGATCTGCCAGCCATGCGCTATAGCCCATTTCCTGACTAC
>JANNWQ010000263.1:0-13194 GCA_031408595.1 Acidobacteriota bacterium
GAAACCACGCCGGCTCCTTCCTTAAGAAACGGAACGATCTTGCTTTCGCCGCGACTAGTTATCGACGGCAGAGCAATTATTGGTTTGCCGCCGTCGGAGAGCGACGCGCCGCGGATGAAGTCCATTTGTCCGCCGACGCCTGAGTATTGGCGGGTGCCGATCGAATCAGCGCAGACTTGGCCCGTCAGATCGACCTCGATAGCACTGTTGATCGCCGTGGCCTTCGGGTTGCGGCGGATGACTGCCGTGTCGTTGACATAGGCGATATCGAGCATTAGAACCTGAGGGTTGTCATCGATAAAATCGTAAACCCGTCGCGTGCCCATAACGAATCCAGCTACGACCTTTCCCGGGTGATTTCGCTTTTCTTCCCCCGTAACGCCCCCGGACTCGACCAGATCGATCAGCCCATCGGAAAACATTTCGGTATGGATCCCAAGCCTTCGGTGACCACCTAGGGAGGCAAGGACCGCATTTGGGATCGATCCGATTCCCATTTGGAGCGTCGCACCGTCCTCGATCATGTCGGCAATATGCCGACCAATCGCACGATCGATCTCAGTTAGGATCGGAGGTGCTGCTTCGAGTAAAGGCTCATCGACCTCGACCACCGAATCAAGATCAGCGTATGGGACCAACGAATCGCCCAAGGTCCTGGGCATCTGCGGATTCACCTGAGCGATAACGTGATCGGCACATTCGACCGCGGCTCGGGTAATATCAACAGAGACACCCAGTGAGCAGAATCCGTGCTTGTCCTGCGGGGAAACATTGATCAAAGCAACATTGATGGGCAGAACCCGCTTCCTAAAAAGCGCTGGAATCTCCGAGAGGAAAACAGGAATGTAATCTGCGCGGCCTTCGTTAACAGCTCCGCGCACATTTGAGCCGACAAAGAATGCATTGACGCGAAAACTGTCGGAACATTCTGGGTCTGCATACGGTGCCGCACCTTCCGTGTGAAGATGAACTATTTCAACGTCCTTGAGTTCGGCCGCCCGGTCGGTCATTGCACGGATCAGAGTCTGAGGTGCGGCAGCGACTCCGTGAATGAAAACGCGGTCGCCGGACTTTATGATCTTGACCGAGTCAGCGGCAGTTAATTTTACGGGCATAATTTATTCGCCAATGTCCTCATTCCAAATCTCAGGATGAGCCGTAATAAAGGTAGCGAGCAGGTCGATGCATTCTTGCGAATCGAGAACGATAACTTCCACCCCAAGTTCGCGTAGTGAATCAATGCCGCCCTGGAAAGTCGCTGATTCGCCGACAATAACGGTGCCGATGCCAAACTGACGTATCAAACCGGTACAGTACCAGCACGGAGCGAGCGTCGTGGCCATTATCGTGTCACGATAGCTTCGCTGACGGCCGGCCTTGCGAAAGGCATCGGTCTCGCCGTGAACTGACGGATCATTCTCCTGCACCCGGCGGTTGTGACCTCGGCCAAGCAAGATTCCATCGCGGTCGAATAACGCTGCTCCGATCGGCACACCGCCCTCAGCGAGGCCGATGCGGGCCTCTTCGATGGCTATATCAAGCAGGAAATTTGGATCGATATTCGAATTCATTGCAGTGTGATAGTCTGTGTAAATGTCGACTAGATTTGAACCCGGAGATTTTTTAGTCTTTCAACTTGAAGCAGGATACGCCCTGCTGCGACTCCTGGAGATCGAAGATACTGGCACAGACACCATCTGGCATGTTGCCGGTTACGACGACTTCTTTCTCGACGTTGAAACGGCAGAGGCTATTTCGGCCGATCCTTCCAAATTAGGCTCAAAGAATAAACACATCGCCCTCACGACTCGAGCTTTTGAAAGCACTCAGGTCGCGACCATTTCAAATCTCCCGCTTACTGCCGAGGAACTGGAACCGCTCGCCAAGTGGAGATCCGATCCGGATTGTGAGGTGTCCGATCGCTCCGTCCGGCTTATGCTCGGGTTACGTTGATCGCGTCCCGCGATGCCGTCAATAAGTCTCTGACATTGACCTCCATTCCCGCATTTCGGACAAAGCATTTGGCGGCTAGAGCTTCCGTCGCTTTAGTTCGCGCTCGATCATTTCGAGTTCGCGGCTCACATATCCCGCAGCAGATGAATTCTCGTTTGCGCGGCGTATGAGGTATGGAACTGTATCTGCCACCGGGCCGTACGGAACGTACTTTGAGACGTTATAGCCTTCTTTGGCAAGAACGTACGAGATATTGTCGCCCATGCCATAGAGCTGCGAAAAGAAGATGTGTGGATGATCGGGCGAGATGCCATATTCGTGCATCATCGCGGCGACCTTCTGGGTGCTTTCTTCATTGTGCGTACCCGCGACGAAGGCCATGTCTTTGAAATGCCGCATGCAGTAATCGAGAGATGCGTTGTAGTCGGCGTCGGTAGCGTCCTTGCTCTCGTGGATCGGCGAAGGATAGTTCATTTCAGTTGCTCGCTCGCGTTCCTTTTCCATATAAGCGCCGCGAACTAGTTTCGCTGCGTAGATATAGCCGTCAAGCTTTGCCTGACGCCGCGAATCTTTTAGAAACTGTAGCCTGTCAGTCCTGTATAGCTGGATCGTGTTGTAGATGATCGGTTCCTCGCGATTGAACCTTTCCATCATCTCCGCCGCCGTTCGGTCGATGGCGTCTTGTATCCAGCTTTCCTCAGCGTCAATAAATACGGGCTGTTTGACGGAATATGCAAACTCGCATATCTCATTGACGCGCGTGTGAATACGTTCGCACTTCGCCTGGCTCTTGGCGTCGAGCTTTTTCTTGCGGCTCATGCGTTCTAACGTGCCGAGCGGAGCGATGCCGGTCACTTTGAATACGGCGAAAGGAATGTTCGGATCGTCCTTAGCACGTTCGATCGTGCGGATGATCTCGTTCTTTGTAAGTTCAAAATCTGCCTCCGTGGCCTTGCCCTCGACGGAGTAATCGAGGATCGTACCGACGTGTGAACGCCCAAGCTCATTCACCGCACGCTCCGACTCCTCGATCGTCTCGCCGCCGCAGAATTGCTCAAAGATTGTCGCTTTGATAAGACCCTCGACCGGAAGCCCGATGGACAACGCGAATCGCGTCGCCGCCGAGCCGATCGAGTTCAGCAGCGGCGAATTGAGCATCCTAAAGAGCCGATATTTTTCCTTTAGCTGGGAATCGCTCTTATCCGCAAAGGCAGTTACGGTGTCCTGAAAATTGAGGCGAAATTCGCTCATAAAGTCGGGATAATAGCATATTTGAAGAAATTAGCCACAGAGAACACAGAGTTCACCGAGGAAAATTTACCCGCCAGAAACGCTGAAATTGTAAGTCCAGTGATTTTGGCTTATCATTCCTCTTTATCTCTGTGCTCTCCCTGCCCTCTGTGGCAACTATTTTTTATGGCAAAAGGGCTTCCAAAACGAGCGGAAAACTATTCCGAGTGGTATAACGAGATCGTCAAGCGTGCTGATCTCGCCGAAAACAGCGCGGTTCGCGGGTGTATGGTGATTAAGCCGTATGGCTTTGCGATCTGGGAAAAGATGCAGCGTGCGTTGGATGACATGTTCAAAGCAACGGGCCATGTTAACGCCTACTTCCCTCTTTTCGTGCCAAAATCCTTCCTCGAAAAAGAAGAGCAGCACGCCGAAGGTTTCGCAAAAGAATGTGCGGTCGTCACGCATTACCGTCTCAAGGCGAACCCGAACGGAGGTTTAATGGTCGACCCGAGAGCTAGGCTCGAAGAGGAGCTGATCATTCGCCCGACCTCCGAGACCGTCATCTGGAACACCTACAAGAATTGGATCCAGTCGTGGCGCGATCTGCCGTTGCTTATCAACCAATGGTGCAACGTCGTCCGTTGGGAAATGCGAACCCGACTCTTCCTCCGTACAACCGAGTTCCTTTGGCAAGAAGGCCATACGGCTCATGCGACCGAACAGGAAGCGATCGAGGAGACGGAGAGAATGCTCGACGTTTACGCGACCTTCGCCGAGGAATGGATGGGCGTGCCTGTCCTTCGGGGGCTGAAGTCGCCAAACGAACGCTTCGCGGGTGCGATCGAAACCTACTGCATTGAAGCCCTCATGCAGGACGGCAAGGCTTTGCAGGCCGGGACTTCGCATTTTCTCGGGCAGAATTTTGCTAAGTCTTTTGACGTGAAATTCGTCAACAAAGAGAATGTTCAGGAATACGCGTGGGCAACGAGTTGGGGCGTTTCGACGCGGCTAATGGGAGCTTTGATCATGGCGCACTCTGACGATCAGGGCCTCGTTCTGCCGCCGAAACTTGCTCCTATCCAGGTCGTGATCATTCCAATCTACAAAACCCTCGAGGAACTTGCCGTCATCAGCGAGCGGGTCAATCCGCTTTTCGAAGAGCTAAAGGCTGCCGGTATTTCGGTCAAATATGACGATGCCGACAATCAGCGCAGCGGCTGGAAGTTTGCGGAGTACGAGCTAAAGGGCGTGCCGATCCGTCTCGGACTCGGCAGCCGCGACCTTGAAGCTGGCACCATCGAAGTTGCCCGCCGCGACACGCTTTCCAAAGAATCGCAGCCTATCGCGGGCATCGTTGAACACGTCAAAGCTCTGCTCGACGAGATACAGGCCAACATCTACCAGAAGGCGCTCGCATTCCGTGAGGAAAACACTTTCCTGGTCGACACCTGGGACGAGTTCAAAGCCCAGATCGAACGCGGCGGCTTCGTAATGGCCCACTGGGATGGCACCGCCGA
The DNA here is from genome assembly GCA_031408595.1 of Acidobacteriota bacterium. Taxonomy (GTDB): domain Bacteria; phylum Acidobacteriota; class Blastocatellia; order Pyrinomonadales; family Pyrinomonadaceae; genus OLB17. The sequence goes on from JANNWQ010000263.1 coordinate 4,704, forward strand.
GACCGAGGAAAAGATCAAAGAGGAAACCAAAGCCACCATCCGCTGCATCCCGCTGATATCGACAATGGAGGCAGGAAAGTGTATCTACTCCGGAGCGGAATCAAGCAAACGAGTGGTCTTCGCAAAGGCGTATTGATGCTTCCGTTCCATGTTTCAGGGTGGAACGGTGGAACACATGGAACGCATGGAACACGCATTTTTTTCCGTCCCAAGACCCGCGAAACAGTATGACCAAACGCAAAATATATGACCCACGGGGCGTTTCGTATGACCAAATCGTCATTTTATATGACCAAACCACGTCCCGCTATGACCCACACGCACATTTTATGACCGCTTTTTATGACCAAATGGCGTTTTGTATCGCCAAAACGCGTTTTTTATGCACTTAAGCGTCCACCCGGAACGCTTAAAGGAACACCACAAGGTGATGGTTTCACCGTTTCGCTGCACATAGGCCCGTCCTTTAAAGGGACGTGGCTATCCAAGAATACCCGCTTAAACGCGGCTGACGGCACTATTCCCCCAACAAACTAGGCTGGTCGTCTTTCTTTGATTTTTGGGCTTTCTTTGTGACCTCTTCCATCAACGGCAGACTGATCCGTTCACCGTCGAGGATTTGCTGAACGGTCACGATCTGCAATCGGTCAAACGGCTGGAACATTTCGGGTTTGAACGTTCCGGCTTCTTTTGCTTCCTGAATCATCGGTTATGACGGCGGGATGCGGTTATCAAGTTGACAAGAGTTCACAAAACTGGTTGCCGCTCGTGCCAATCTGTTGCCTGTTCGTAGGCGTATGCAAGTTGAAGCACCCTGGCTTCGCCCAACCGCGGGCCGGTGATCGTCAGGCCGATAGGTAAGCCGGAACCTGTGAATCCGCACGGAATCGAGATCGACGGTAATCCAAAGGGACTAAAATCCTCATTACTCGCAGGCATTTGAAACGGTTCGCGACATTCCGCGATGGTAAGTGCCGGCCGCGGCATCGTCGGGGTCACCAGTAGATCTATATCTTGGAATACACTCGCGATCGTGCGTCGAAGCCGTCCCAGGTCCCGCCGAGCCTGCATATATTTGGTCATGCTCACATTTGCGCCCGATTGAAGCACCTTTCGGGTTTCGTCGTGATAAAGCTGAGGCGTCCTAGCAAGGTGCGGAGCATGATACGCGTAAGACTCTGCGTCTACGGTCGGCCAGGCTGCATCCGCTGACGGAAGTTTTACTTCTCGTATGCCGGCCGTTAGGCGACCGAGCACTTCCAACGCGTTATTCACCAATGCCTCAACCTCTGGGCTGAGATTTTTGTAAAATGGGCTGCTCTGTTTACCTAAGCGAAAAGAGTTGGTCTTGACTTTTAACTGCCCCGCGTAGTCCGGGAGCGGCGCCTCAACACTGCCGTCATCCTGTGGGTCGTAACCCTCAATAGCCTTTAACAGAATTGCCGTATCCCGTACGGTCCTACAGATCGGCCCGACATTGTCGAATGACCATGAAACCGGGACTGTCCCCCGAGAGCTCACAAGCCCGTAAGTCGGTTTCAAACCCACTACGCCGCAGCAGGCGGCGGGCAGGCGGATGGATGCTCCTGTCTCCGTGCCGATGGCTCCGTAACAAAGGCTTGCGGCCACCGCGGCTCCCGAACCGCCGGACGAACCACCAGCAATGTGGGCAAGGCTCCATGGGTTATGGACGGGGCCGTAATGACTGATCGCCGAGGTCGTTCCCAAAGCAAATTCATGCATGTTCAACTTGCCGACAATCACCGCGCCTGCAGCTTTCAGGCGGCGAACGACTTCGGCATCTTCCGTAGGCGTGCGATCCGCAAATACCGCGCTGGCTGCAGTCGTCCTCACACCTGCAGTGTCGATATTGTCCTTCAAGGCGATGGGAATACCGTGGAGCGGCCCGCGCCATTTGCCGTGCTGCAGCTCGTTTTCGAGTACGCGTGCTTGAGCAATCGCCTGCTCGGCGGTGACAGTAATAAACGCACTCAGTTTCGGATTTAACCGTTCGATCCTCGAAAGGCAGGAACGCGTCAACTCAACGGGAGATACAGACTTCTTTCGAACTTGTCGTGATGCCTCTTCAAGAGTCAGTCTTGACAGATCATCTGACTGGCCAAAGATGGACGAGCCAGACATTACAAGTGTCCCTGTGGCAAGGCCGCTTATCAGAAATTCTCGTCGAGAGTACATAACATCCTTCATAATTAAGCAGTCTATTAGTGATCCCGCTAGTCTTTGTGGAGAGCTTTTTCTAGCCCACTGATTAGCGCGATTGATCGCTGGGTCTGCACGCCGTTCTTGTTTGTCAGAATTTCCTCGAAACATTGGTTGGAGTGGTCGTCCCATGTCCATGTGTCCGTAAAGGCCTGGGCCTGGGCACGGTCTTCGGTGCCGATGATGTTGTATATCTGGTTGTAGTTGCGTTTGGAATTGAACGGCGGATCGATGTAACAAAGATCAACCGTCTCGTCGCGTATAAACTTCCGCATCACATCAAGATTATCGCCGTAATAGAGTTTGTTCATGGGATTTGCTAGCGGAAATGTAGCATTTAGGAGTTAGGCTTAGCAACATTCAAAGTGCGTCAGGTATATTGGGACATTATGGAATGTATAAGATGCGGAGCGACGGCAGTGGTTGAGGGATCGTTGATGGATACAGGAGGTGGCGGAGGTGTTGCTTTTCTTCTTAAAGACGCATCGTTCCTGAAGCAGATATTCGGAGGCGGCAGCCGGGAGGTCAGTGCCCGGGCATGCGTGCATTGCTCCCACATCGAACTCATCGCGGATTTCACTGACAAGGACAAAAGACGCTACCGAGAGTTCGACGGCCCGCAGCCGGGTGTTCTCGAACGTATTAACTGAAGGGGACAAAAAAGAACGGCTGATCGCTAAATCAGCCGTTCGTATAATGCAGCGCGTGCTGCCAAGTTGAGAGGAACCTCAACGAGTTCCAGTCATCCGATCCCACGAATAGTAATTATCATGAATCGGACCCGACGACTGAGACTGGAACAGTTTGCCCGAACCGAAAAGCATTGTTTGTACGCTATCGCACATATAGAAAAAGTTTTCCTCATTTACTAAGCTGGAAAAAGGGAAATGATAGCTTGGTTTGCCGAACGAGCGGAAGGCCTTACAGAAAGGTAGACTTGCGAAGTTAACACTGATCTCAACCGCGTTTTCGCCCAAATGGGAGCTGTTAGCCATAGGCCGGAGTTTGTACTTTTCTTTCTCCCTGTCACGTCGATCGGCCCCACCGACGGAAGCTTGTTCAGAATTGTAACAAGACTGGATAGGAATTTAGACTTTTACTCGATTTCGAGCGTCTAAGTTGTTGAATGCGGAACGTTTTCGCACCAGATCTAGGTTTTGGGTTATTATTTTCTCGTGCCGAGAAGCGGCGGTTGACACGAGTTTGATGTTGAAAAATATTGCGGATGAGCAGCTTGTCGAGCTTGCAGTAGGTGGAGATCCTGATGCGTTCGGCGAAATTGTGAGGCGGTGGGAGCGGAAGATCTTCGCTCTCTGTTTCGGTATGCTAGGGCGTGAGGATGATGCGGGCGATGCCTGTCAAGAGGCGTTTATTGCGGCGTACAAGAATCTCGCCAACTTTCGCGGCGAGGCAAAGGTTTCGAGCTGGCTGCACCGCATCGCGGTGAATCAGTGTTTGACAATAAAACGTCGGCAGAAGACGCGGGCCGAGGATTTTCTCGATGATGAGGACGGCAGCCAAAACAAAGTGTTCGTCGCCGCGGCGCATCTTTCGCCGGCACGAAAGACCGAGCAGGCTGAGCGGATGAATCTCGTCCGCAACGCCGTCGGAGCTTTGCCGAGCGATCTGCGAGAGGTGATCGTGATGAAGGAATTTGAGGATATGACCTTTCAGGAGATATCCGAAACCTTGGAATTGCCACTCAGCACAGTAAAAAGTAGGCTTTACACTGCGTTGAAGCAGTTGAAGATGAAATTGGAAAGAACGCCCGTAGAGGTCGTCTAATTAGGTGAGGTTATGGTGAATAACGCCAACAAAGAATGTGGATTTGAGCACGAGATCGTGTCGTATATGTACGACGAACTCGGCGCCGTCGAGCGAACGCAGTTTGAAACGCATCTCGTGGATTGCGGTGCGTGTACTGATGAGTTCGCAGCCGTTTCATTCTCGCGGTTCTCGGTATTTGAGTGGCAGAAAGAAGAATTTGCGCCGCTCGTAACGCCTGAGATCGTAATACCTTACGAGACTCGGACGGTTGTTGCTGAAAAGGCTGGATGGTTTGCCGGATTCACTGAAATATTTGCCTTCGCCCGCTCGCCGCTCGCAGTCGGTGCGGCATTTGCCGTTGTTCTCGGAATTGGATTTATCGGGTTCAATTTGGTCGGGACGGGCGGAAATGAGATTGCCTCGAATATCGTGCCTCCGGTCGTGACAGAGCAGAAGGTCGAAGCTCCGAAGGTTGTAGAGTCGCCTGTCGCTACGGTTCTTGACGATACTTTTGCTCCTGACGAGGTTCGTCCGATGAAGGCTGTCTCGCGTGACATCCGGCCGAAGGTCGCACGCCAGACTTCCCCGTCGCGTCGCTTGGTCGAAAACCGTTCGGTGCCAAATGCTACGCGTCAGGCTCGCCGCGCTCCGGTTCTTGGCGATCTCGCGGACGATGACGAAGATTCATTGAGATTATCGGATATGCTCGATGGGATAGGCGGTTAATAATATGAGAATGTTTCGCGTACCAACACTCTTTCTGTTTGCGATGCTGTTTGTCTTGCCTGTCTTGGCTCAGGATGAGCCAGTATCAGAACCGCAACGTCCGGTGGTGAATCAAGACCCGCGGGCGAATATGCTCCGCCAGCTCGGACTTAATCGTGATCAGATCCAACGTCTCCAGCGAATTAACCGCGAGCGAAAGCCGACAATGGACGCTGCTCAGGAGAAACTTCGCAATGCGAACCAAGCCCTTGATTTCGCGATCTATGCCGACGAGGTCAGCGAGACCGACGTGCAGGCGAAGTTGAAAGATGTGCAACTCGCACAAGCTGAGGTATTTCGTATTCGGTTTACCAACGAGCTCGCGATCAGGCGGCTACTAACTCCCGAGCAGCTCGTGCGTTTTCGCAACATGCGTCAGCGATTTGAGCGTGTACGACAGGAGGCCGAGGATCGACGTTCGGTTGTTCGCGATAACCAACAGCGAAATAATGTTCAGCCAAGGGATGTGAAGGTACCGGCAAAGGTTATCACCAAACCTGATTAACCGGTGTGATCTCTATCGCAATTAAACTAAGGCCGCCTGTTTACCGGGCGGCTTTTTCGGTAGTGGGTCAGTTTGAAGTTGCTTGCGGTTTTCTTCTTTGAGACCTGCGTGTCCGCCCTTTGTGGCCTTCGTGTTCAAGGACCCTTTAACACAAAGATCACAGAGGCGAAGACACAGAGATCACAAAGAATTCAAACTAATTCAGTACGGCTTTTCTTTTTGGTTGATGTTGAGCGTGGTTAGTTATATCCTTGTCTTTTCAAATCTTTGCAGTCTCGGCATGAATCCACTCAAGCAATTTCTGATGGAGTTACAAGAGGTCACCGACCTTTTGTGGCGCGTGCTCAAGGGCCTGCGAAAGCGGCCGCGATACTTTGCCGAGATGATCCAGCAGATGGACCAAGTTGGAGTCGGATCGCTTGGCATTGTCGTGCTGACTGGTTTCTTTACGGGCGGCGTTTTGATTTTGCAGGCGTATCCGACGCTACAGTATTACGGTGCTCAGAGTAACGCCGGCCAGGGCGTCGCGACTTCGCTGATACGAGAGCTCGGGCCGGTCCTTAGTGCTCTCATGGTCGCGGGGCGTGTTGGCTCGTCCATCTCAGCCGAACTTGGTTCGATGGTCGTTTCTCAGCAGATAGAGGCGATGCGTGCACTCGGCACTTCGCCAGCTCGCAAGCTCGTCACGCCGCGACTCGTTGCATTATTGGTTTGTCTTCCGCTACTGACGATCGCAGCCGATTTCTTTGGTTTGCTCGGTGGCGGGATCGTCGCGAGCCAGATGTACGGGCTGGACACTAATGTTTACATCTCATCGGTGCGAACTGGCACGGACATTAATGCCCTCATTACAGGGGTCATTAAACCGATCTTCTTCGGCCTAATAATCGGCCTCGTTTCGTGTCACAAAGGACTGACGACGAAGGGCGGCACAGTGGGCGTCGGCGAATCGACGACGCAGGCTGTCGTTGTCTCATCGATCTGTATCATTATTTCGGATTTTTTCCTTTCAAAGATATTGCAAAGCCTGATGGGCACCACCTTATTTTAGTTGATGCTTGACGACGTAACAGTTTCAAACCGCGACGACATGAACGGCAATGGTGCCGCGGCTCTGGACGCGCCGACACCGGCGATCGAGTTTCGCAATGTCGATCTTGCGTTCGACGATCAGGTCATACTGTCGGATGTCAGCTTTTGCGTCGGGCGTGGTGAGACGCGATTCGTGCTTGGCGGTTCGGGTACGGGAAAATCGACGGTCATTAAGCTCGTCCTTGGCTTGCTCAAGCCAGACGCGGGGCAGGTGTTTGTCGAGGGCGAAGATATTACGGAATTCGACGATGTCGAGCTGATGCGAATTCGGAAAAAGATCGGCATGGTCTTTCAGGAAGGTGCGTTGTTCGATTCACTGTCGGTTTACGATAATGTTGCGTATCGCTTGCACGAGGCCGGAGTGGATGAGGATGAGGTCGAGCACGAGGTGCGACGAATGCTACATTTTGTGGACCTCGAAGATGCGATAGACAAGATGCCGATCGAACTGTCCGGCGGAATGCGGCGTCGCGTGGGCATTGCGAGAGCCCTGGTCGGAAATCCAAATATCGTACTTTTCGACGAACCAACCGCGGGCCTTGATCCTCCAACTGCCCGCACGATTTGCGAGTTAGCCATCAAACTACGCGATATCGAGGACGTTTCGTCGATCTTTGTCACGCACGAGATGAACAATCTTGACTACATCTCGTCCGAGTACGCGGTCATCGATCGTGAGGGTAAAGTGCAATACGAGCTTGCAGGCGAGACGTATTGCCTGCTAAATACTAAGGTGATGATGTTGCTGAAAGGCGATATCTGGTTCACCGGGCGTGGCGAAGAACTAAAGGCCTCACAAGACAGTTACATTCGCAAATTTATCCGGGGAAAATAGAGAATGCCGAGAAGTCAACAAAAACTTACTTTTAGCGAACTTCGAGTGGGTATATTTATGCTCACTGGACTTTTGCTTACGGGATTTTTGATCCTCAACTCGACGGGAGACTTTAACCCATTCGAAAAGAAGATGCGGCTCAAGGCAAGATTTGTGAGTGCTGACGGCTTGCATCCCGGTGCGGATGTTCAGCTTGCGGGTGTGTCGATCGGTAAGGTCGAGGATGTGAAGTTCATTGAACCGGAGGGTGATAGCGAAGACAGGATCGAGGCAACTCTGAACGTTGTTCGCGAGCTGGATAAAAAGCCGATCTCGGAACTTATCCGAACCGATTCGACCGCGCAATTGGTAGCCACCTCTATCCTCGGAAACGACAAGATGATTAACGTCGTTCCGGGTTCATCTAAGGGGTCGCCGATCGGTGAGAATGCGGTGCTTACCTCCAGCTCAGGCATCGGGTTGAACCAGCTAACCGCGACGGGCAACAAGCTCTTCGAACAGATCAACCGGCTCGCGGAGCCCGCTAATGAAATCCTCAACAAAGCTAACAGCGGCGAAGGAACGCTAGGACGAATAATCAACGACGAGTCTTTATATAAAGAGCTTGACGGAGCCGTCGCTGAAACTAAATCTACGATGACCCGCCTGCAAACTACCATCAACCGCATCAACAGCGGCGAAGGTACTGCGGGCAAGTTGGTCAATGATCCGGAACTTTATAACAGTCTGACCCGGACTGTCTCGCAGCTTGAGGCTATCTCGAACGACCTAAAAGCCGGTCGCGGCTCGGCGGGCAAATTCCTCAACGACGAAGCTCTATACAAAGAGACCCGCGATACTGTCGGTGAGCTCAGAAAGTCCGCCGAGAAGATCTCGTCGATCGCCGATGACGTCAAACTGATCACCAACGATCTCAAAGATGGCAAAGGAACTGCGGGCAAGCTTTTCAAGGACGAAAAACTATACGAGGACGCTCGTTCCGCGATCGCCCGGTTTAACGGAGCGACAACCCGCATCGAATCTCTAATCGCCGACGCCCAAGCAGGCAAAGGCACCATCGGCAAGCTAATCACCGACGACACTCTCTACAACAATCTCAATGTAACCTCGAACAACATCGCCACATTCACCGGCGAAGGAACGAAGCTGCTTGACGATTTTCGAAAAAATCCAAAAAAATACCTCAGGATCAAGCTCGCAATCTTCTAAAGTATTGAATAATATTCGCTTTTCCACTTGTAATACGAGCCCGGAAGTGTATATAATACATTATTAATGAATGATGTGCATGATCTCGTGCATATTCG
>JANNWQ010000264.1:0-4327 GCA_031408595.1 Acidobacteriota bacterium
AATGCTACCCATATTTACAACGGTCGCACTTGGAACCGAACCATTCGCACCGACGGGTACGGCTACACCGTTAACATAGATACGGGCTTCACCCGTTGTTCTGTTATAGGTGAAAGCGACAAACTGCAGCACTCCCTGAGTGAGAACATTTGGGTTAGTGTAGAAAACGTTGTTATTGCCTGCAAGGTCGACAAGGTTAACGTAAAGATCGGCCGGGGCCTGAGCTCCGCCAAAGGTTACCGACTGCCAGAAATGTGCCCCAAAGTTCGTACCGTTATTATACTCAACGATAGGCTGCTGACCGACAAGATTGTCAGGTCGGATCCAGGCATCCATGCTGATGCCCGTGCTCAAGCCAACGTCGAGGGTGGCAGAAGCTGGCACTCTGACGTTCGCGTCAGTACCATTGAGATCAAATGCCTGGTTAACCATTCCGGCACTATAGGCCAATGCTCCCTCAGCAATTCCGTTGTTAAGATTTAATCGATCCAGAGTGTTGTTCTGACCCGAATACCAAGCGACCATTCCCGCAGGCGGAGTCGCACAAGGCGTTGGTGTCGGAGTGCCCGTTGGCGTTGCACTAGGTGTTGCCGTCGGCGTCGCAGTCGGTGTCGACGTAGGCGTGGCTGTCGGCGTCGCCGTTGGTGTTGTTGTTGGGGTTGAGGTCGGCGTCGGTGTCGCTACCACTAACTCGATCGTCGCCGTCAAGCCCGTGCTGTCATTGCTGTAACCGTTGCCACCGGTACCGACGCTGAAATCCACAAATTCACCGGAGGCCAAAACCATTGTGATATTAAAGCTCTCGGTGTCGCCGAACGAAGTAATCGCTTGGCCAAACAGTTCCACTGAGGGTGCGGTTCCGATTCGCCTGACGATCAATACATCTGTCGTCGTTCCGGCCATATCGATGCCTTCGAAGTCACCAAAGATCTGGTAGGTTCCAGTCTGCGGTGCTACAAAACGCACAACCGAACGCATATCGTTCTGGCCCGGATGAAGATTCAGCTGGTCTGCCTCTTGCTCGACACCCGAATAGGTGACAGTCGTTCCCGTGCGGTTTCCGAGGACAGCCGGAACACGGAAAGGATCCGACGGACTACGGAAGAAGCGGTCGACTCCGGCTGTAGGATCGTTGGCATTCGAGAAAGTGTACAGGGCAAAGACCGAATCACGGTCGACCGTCGCCGTATTGCCGTACTGGAATTTGCAATTCGGATTTGATCCGATCGAGAAGTCTGGCCCGGCCTGGTAAGGCGAGGTGCTCATCGAGCAATCGCGTGGTGGGACGGGCGCGCAAACCGAAGGAGCCGTAAGGAACGGCATGTAGTCCACAACGCCGTTAGGATCGACAATCGCATCGCCGGTACCACCCGGATTGCTGGCAATGGTCGGTCCTGTTGGGCTGCCGAAATAATTGTTTTCGGCATTCAACGGGTTGGTGTGCCCTCCGGTTTCGACGACAATGCCGCCGAGGGCGTTATTCTGAAAATTGTTGTTATTTACAAGCGAACCAGTGCTGCCACCGCCGCCAGAATTTGCAAATCTAATGCCTCTCGATACGCTGTTGCGAACCGTATTGCAATTGAAATTCAGACCGTTGCTGCCATCGATGAATACCTGCGAAAACTGTGAGTTTGCAAACACGTTACCGGTCACGGTCAAGGCGGTTGAAGTCGAAACATTCAACGCATTTCCATTTGCCGTAAACTCATTGTTCGATATCGTGATGTTAGTTTGCGATCCAACTACGGTAGAGACGAGACCGATTCCGCCGTTATTGTTTCCTGTAAACGAATTCTCGCTTATCAGAACATTCGTCAATGTACCGCCGCTCGTAAATTGATCCGTATAGATTCCGAAGCCGCTCGCAGGCCCTGGGTTATTATTATTGCGAATCACGTTTTGAGCGATCACCGTCTGGGTGCCTGCGCTGTTATTGGCCAGAAAAAGGCCGATAATGTTGTTTTGAATAATGTTGTTGAGGAGATTGGTGCCTGCCGTGCCCGCACCGATCAATACGCCGGCGCCAAACTGATTAGCATTGGTGTTCCCCTGAATTGTAAAGCCGTCAATTGTTACGCCATTTGCCGTAACGTAGAAGGCCGATGATCCGGCGTTTCCGGTAACTACGGACTCGACCGTCGGCAGTCCCGTACGCGAACCATTTCGCGCATCGACGCCGGATTGAGCACCGTTGATCGTCAAAGCCTTGTTAACCGTAACTAATTCCGGGTATGTTCCCGGGCAAACCTTGATGGTGTCTCCCGGATTCGCAGCATCTACCGCACCCTGAATGGTCATGGACGCAACGTCTGTAGCGTTGCAATCGGTTCCGCTTGCCAGTCCGTCGTCATCGACCGCACGGGTCACTGGCGGGATTATGATGTTGGCTCGTTCAGTATCGTCAATCGCGATGAATGGAAATTCATTGTTGGGAAACCAGCCGTAACGGTTGCCTCCGACAGTGGTACCGATAATGTCTGTGGGGTTACTCAACGTCCACATCTTCAGGACTGTCCCGGCAGCATCGAGGATTTCCAGGTCTACCGCTAGAACGCCCGCTCCACCATCGTAAAATCGATGCTTCAGGGTGTACCAGCCGGTGGCTGTGATAACGAATGGGTCGTTCGCCGGGTTTTTTGGAAAAGAGTTGGCGCGGCCTGAATTGTTGCTCGGGCTGATAACGAACCGATCACCAGTGCCTGGGGCAACAGCGTCGTCGTAAAATCCAGCGTTGAAAACAAAATCCCGCCGATGTGACCCGGCCGGATTATTGATCGCGGAGATGAAATCAAAACGAGTGTCGTTTGTGAATGGCCCCGTAGGATCCAGGTATACTCCCAGCGTGGTTATATAGCCGTTAGGTGGAAAGACGCTGTTGTATCCGCCCCATCGGGTATTTTTTGACCCCACGACCTCCGCGTGAAACGCGCCGGTTTTGGATGGAATTCCGCTGGTGCCGGAAGGAACGCGGTTTACCAAAACCGGGCCCTCCACGGCCCAGACGCCGTCAGTCTCGAAACCTTGGAAGTACTGACTTACAGTTGTTTCAGTCGGGGCACCGCCCAGCATCGACAGCGATTCGATAACCGAATCTTGAACACCGAAGTTTAAAAACGAAAACGGCGCGGCACCTCTTGCTGCGGCCATTAATGTAAAGAATGAAAGTCCGAGAACTAATGTAAACGCTACTAAAGCCGCCGTACGCGCATAGCTCGAACTTGACGCGCGACGCGTCGAAGTTATATCTGACATCAAAAAATCCCCCTGAAAATATTAAAGCTTGCTTAAAACGTGAATGGGTTAATCTTGGTCGAACCGTGTAGGAGATCGTGGAAGATCGGACACTTACGTTATCGAGCATTTGTAGTTAAACACACATCAAAGATGTCGGTATGTGCGATGGCATACTATTGCTGCTTTTTTCTTCAGTCTGGTGAAATAGACAAAACAAATGAAAAAGGCGGCTCGTGTGAGCCGCCTTTTTGGTTAGGGTTGATGGTCGATGGACATTTGTTGGCCATCGACCTTTTGTTTGTTATTCCTGGCCGGTGAAGTCGACATCTGTGAGGGTGTCGATGACCTGGACGATGCGTGGGGCGAAGCGGTAGCGTCTGGACTGGACGTTCATGACTACGCTTGAGCCAGCCTCGACCGAGTCGAACGAGTAGTAGCCGAAGCTGCTTGTCGTTGCTGTTCTTACTACGCCCTGACTGTCAACCATGCTGACGGTAGCGTTTCTAAGTCCGCGTCCGTCAGGTGTCAGGACACGGCCTGAGACTTCGACTCCGCTTGCTGTAGAAGCCAGCAGTTCGAGGCCCCATCCGCCTAGTACCTGTCCGTTGACGACCGTCGGAGAGTCGCCTCCGTTGTCATCGCGGATGTACAGGGTCCACAGTCCGTTGCCGTCGAGCTGTCCGAAGTTACCGAACATCGTCTGAGCGATGGTTCCGCCCACCGTGCTGCCTGGCTGGGCATACGGGCCAGCAGGTGCAGGTGGCAGGAAGTCATTGATCGTCGTCTGCCAGTTCGTCGGTTCGAACTTGCCTCTGGTCAGTGGTGTACTGTCTGGCAGTACCTGACCGGCAAGATCTGTGAACGTCAGCGTCACCGCTCCGGCCTGTGTGATCGGAGCCGCACCACCGGCATCACCCATCAGGATGTACCTGCGTCCCTGTGGATTGACAAGCAACACCTTCAGGTTATCCGGGAATGCGTGGTAGAGGTCATACAGAGTGACTCTGACACGATGAACGTTCGTCGGCCCGCCCGCGACCGTGATCGGTGACCCTACCGACTGCAATCCCTGGAACGTATCGATCGGCGT
>JANNWQ010000265.1:0-5769 GCA_031408595.1 Acidobacteriota bacterium
CTAAATGCTGCAAATACTGCGTCGGTCATCGCGAAATCGGTTGCTCGAATGTCGTACTCGAATTTGATCGGCCACGCGACCTTATACGAATCAAGCCCCGCGACCTTACCGTTTACGAGTTCCAAGGCGAATGCAAAAACAGGACTAACGAGCTTTGCCTGTTGGCGACCACGTTCGATGGGAATCGTTTTCGGCTTTATCTGAACATCGGGATCGATACCGCCACCGGCGTAAACCGTACGCCCGGTGTCAGTCTTGGTTTCCGCACCTTTTGGCTTTTCGACATTGCTCTCCTCGTTCTTAAAGCTGCCCCCGTCAGTGTAGTAGTTGTAAAGTTCGCCGTTCGAATAATCACGTTGAATAACGCGGCCGGACGGCGTCGCGAACTTTGCGATTGTGAGAAGCAACATTGATCCGTGATCGAGAATAAAGGGATTTGTTACGAGACCTTTGGCAAATGTGCGTTCACCGACAATCAGGGCCCGGTCGTGATCCTGTAGAGCTCCCGCAAGAATTTCGGACGAAGAGGCAGTGTTTCGATTCACCAAAACCACGATCGGCGAGCGATCGGGATTGCGGTTCTGGGCCAGATAGTTTCCGCTTGCTCCCTCTACCCGTCCTTTCTGAGTGAAAACTGTCTGCCCTTCGGCGAGAAATTGATTAGCAACCCGATACGCCTGGCTGACAAGGCCGCCGCCATTGTCGCGCAGATCGAGCACGAGTTGGGTCGCACCGGCGGCCTTTAGCTCGCGGAGCCCCTGGACAAACTCACCAGCAGTAGTCTGATTGAATCCACCATTCATTCGCAGATATCCGACTCCCGGACGGATCATGTAAACCTCACTGATTGACGGCTGAGGTACCGCACCGCGAACAATCTCGACTGTTTCTAATTTGCCGGTAACAGAGCGTTCGACCGTGATCTTTGCCGTTGTGCCCTCTGGCCCGCGAAGGTGGCCACGTACCTCGCTAAACGGCTTGCCGAGCATCGATTTACCGTTAACGTCAACGATCTTGTCGCCGTATCGCAAACCCGCACGATGTGCCGGAGCACCTTCGAATGTGGCCTTTACGTAGGTGGCAAGGACATTCCCGTCAGCGTCACTCAAATCGCCGATAGTTGCACCGATACCGAAGTATCGTGAACCCTGATCATTACGAAATTCTTCAAATTCCTTGGCATCGAAGTAATTCGAATGCGGATCGAGCGTATGCAGCATCGAGTCGATAGTTGATTTGAAAACATCGTTGTAATTGAGCGTTTTCGCGTCGACGTAGTTTCCCTGCACGAGAGCAAGTGCTTCTTCCAGCTCAGTCTGAATAGCTGCCGGCGTTACGACCTTTTTCTCGTTGGTCTTGGCCGCAGTTCCGCGTTCAAGCTGGTTCTTGGCCGTTGTTGACGGCGCTTGTCCAAAACCGAGCGTGGCGAAACTTAAGATAGTTATGAGTGCAAAAAGGCGTGTATTGCTTGATTTCACAAATATTGCTCCAAGGTAAAGATCGAACTATCGACCCATATCGTCGTATCAGAATATCATCCATTTGAGGAAAAAGCGACGGATTTAGTTGCCCGCGACCACATGATATTACGAAACAATACGAACTTTTCACGCGTAAGGTTTTACGTTACACTTTGATCAATCTTAACCGCATCTTTCTTGGAGGAATCGTAAATGTTAAATCGTCTATTGTCCCTGGCTGCAATTTGCCTGTTTCTCTCGGCCGCAAGTTTTGCGCAGACCAAACTTCTGCGATTTCCCGATGTGTTCGGCGACCGTGTCGTTTTCACGTATGGCGGTGACCTCTGGACTGCGTCGACTGTCGGAGGAACCGCAACGCGGCTAACCGCCCATCCGGGCGTCGAAGCCCATGCGAAGTTCTCTACCGATGGAAAATGGATCGCATTTACTGGACAATACGACGGCGACGAGCAGGTATATGTTGTGTCGTCCGGCGGCGGCGAGCCCCGACAATTGACTTTCTACCCGGCGCGCGGGCCGCTGACGCCTCGTTGGGGATATGATAATCAGGTCTATGGATGGACACGTGACGGGCGGATATATTTTCGCAGTTTACGCGACGCATGGACGCTGTCAGTCGCGCGACTCTATTCTGTTTCGCCGGAAGGTGGCCCGGTTGAAGCTTTGCCAATGCCCGAAGCCGGTTCCGGCGCATTTTCTCCCGACGGAACAAAAATGGTCTATTCGCCGCGTTTTCGCGACTTTCGCCCGGAGAAGCGCTATCAGGGCGGGCAGGCGAATAAGCTCTACGTTTACGATCTAAAAACAAACGACGCAAAGCTGATCTCGGACAGTCCTTTTGCCAGCCGCGACGCGATCTGGATCGGCAATACGATCTATTACAACACCGACAAGGACGGCAAGTTCAATCTCTACGCCTACGACAACGGTTCGGGCAAGACGACTCAGGTCACACGCAACCGCGACTGGGACATCCGTTGGCCAAGCAGCGACGACCAGAACCGGATCGTCTACGAGCGTGAAGGCGAGATCGAGGTGATGGACATCGGTTCAAAGAAAGTATCGCGACTCTCGATCAGCGTACCTGACGACGGCATTAATAAGCGTCGCCGCCAGACCTCGGTCGCCAACCGAATTTCGTCAGCCAATCTCAGTCCGAAAGGCGAGCGGGCCGTGATCAGCGCCAGGGGCGATATTTTTACTGTACCGGTCGAAAAAGGCGGAACCCGTAACCTGACCCGCACTTCGGGAGCGAACGACCGATTTCCAGCGTGGTCACCCGACGGCCGCTGGATCGCGTATATTTCGGATCAGAGTGGCGAGGACGAGTTGTGGATCGCATCTCAGGACGGCTCCGCAGCGTCGCAGCAGATAACAACTGGCGGCTCGGCCCAGCGTTACCCACCGGTTTGGTCACCCGACGGCAAGAAGATCGCCTTTGGCGACAAGAATGGCCGCGTCTATGTCGTAACCATCGCAACCAAGCAGCAGCAGATGATAGTTGATGCCGCAAACGGGCAGATCACAGACTATGAATTCTCGCCTAAGGGTAACTATGTTGCGTACACTAACCAGAATCCGGCGGGTGTCCAGTCCGTCTACATCTGGAGCGCCGAGGACAACAAGAATTATCGTGTAACGCCTGAGATGTTCGCCGCGCACGATCCGACGTGGGACCCGAGCGGCAGCTATTTGTATTTCCTTAGCGATCGTGAATATGCACCCCAGCTTTCAGGTGTCGAATTCAATTACGCATCTAATCGTGCGGATTATGTTTACGCACTCGCGCTGACGAAGGGAGCAAAGAACCCGTTTCCGCCGGAGAGCGACGAAGTCGCGATCACCGAGGAAAAAAAGGACGGACCGGGCGCCCCGTCGCCTGCTCCGACACCAACTGCTGAGAAGATCGATTTCGACGGCATCGAAACGCGAGCGACGAAAGCGCCGCTGCCTGCAGATAACTACGGCGGCCTGGCCGCCAATCGCGGCCACTTAATTTATACGATCGGCCCTGCGGGATATTATGGCCGGGCTCCCGAAACGCAGCCTTCGGTCCGTATATTCAATCTGCGGGATCGTCGCGAGACAACGCTAATTACCAACGCAGGAGGCTTTATTCTTTCGCCGGATGGGTCGAAGTTCCTTTCAAACCAACTGGGGACTTTTTTCACGATGGACGCCAACCCGACGGGCGATCGTGGGCGAAAGAACATTTCCACCTCTGGCCTGGTAACCGAGATCGATCCCGTAGCCGAGTGGAACCAAATGTTCAACGAGGTATGGCGACAGAATCGCGATTGGTTCTATGCTCCGAATATGCACGGGTTCGACTGGGCAAAGATCCGTGACGAGTATAAGAAATGGCTGCCTTACGTAAATCATCGCTCGGACCTGAATTACCTTCTCTCGGAGATGCAGTCCGAGCTGGCGGTTCAGCACGCATATATCGAAGGCGGCGATTTTAATTTGCCGCCGCGTGTTCGGGTCGCACTTGCAGGTGCGCGTTTCGACGTAGATAAGGCGGCGAATCGTTACAAGATCGCTTCGATATTCCAGGGGCAGAACGAAGAGGACATCTATCGCTCGCCGTTTACCGAAGTCGGGAGCGAAGCCCGCGTCGGTGAATATGTGATCGCGATCGACGGTGAAGATGTGACGGCCAACAAGGACATCTATTGGTATCTGCGCGGCAAGGCCGACAGCACTGTTACCTTCACGCTGAATTCGACGCCAACGGCTGTCGGAGCACGCAAGGTCACGATCCGCCCTGTCACGAGTGAGAACGATCTTGTTTACCTCAACTGGGTGCTCGAAAACCGTCGAAAGGTCGATCAGTTGTCGAACGGACGACTCGGCTATCTCCACATTCCGGATATGGGAGCCGCCGGTATACGTGAGTTTATCAAATGGTATTATCCACAGCTAAAGAAAGAGGGATTGGTCGTCGATGTACGGGCGAACGGCGGCGGTAATGTGTCTCGAATGATCATCGAACGCCTGCGACGAAAGGTGCTCGGCATCAATTACAATAATTTCAGTGAAGAGGGAGGTACGTACCCCGATGGTGCGTTTCTCGGCCCTATGATCGCGCTTCTCAACGAGAACTCGTCCTCGGACGGCGACATCTTCCCATATATGTTCCGCGAGGCGGGCCTCGGACAGCTTGTCGGCAAACGAAGCTGGGGCGGCGTCGTCGGTATCAATAACCGCGGCACGCTGATCGACGGGGGTATCGTCAACGTACCTCAATCGGCCCTTGCAAACGCCAAGGGCGAATACATTATCGAAGGCTACGGCGTGGACCCGGATATTGAAGTCGATAACGACCCGAAATCGGTGATCGCGGGCCGCGATCCGCAGTTGGAGCGGGCCATTGCCGAACTTATGAAAAAGATCGTATCTCCGGTCAAACTGCCGAAGAGGCCAATCGATCCGGTAAAGGTGCCAAAGAACTAACAAATGCTGGAGTTGCTCGAAGTAGCCGATTTGAAAACGCAGTTCCCAACGCGTGCTGGATTAGTGCGCGCTGTCGATGGTGTGAGTTTCACGATCGGCGAAGGTGAGTTGCTCGGCCTCGTAGGCGAATCCGGATGCGGCAAATCGATCACGGCATTGTCGATAATGCGGCTGATCTATCCGCCGGGCAAAATCGTCGAGGGATCGATAAAGTTTAAGGGCGAGGAACTGACGAAAGCGAGCGATGAACGCCTTCGGGATGTACGCGGTAACGATATCGCGATGATCTTTCAGGACCCGATGACTTCGCTGAATCCGGTTTACCGGGTCGGCGAACAGATCGCCGAGGCCCTCCGCCTACATCGCAAACTCGACAAAAAGGCCGCGTGGAACGCTGCTATCGACGCAATGCGTGAGGTCGCGATACCATCGCCTGAGCGCCGGGTCAATGATTATCCGCACCAACTCTCCGGCGGAATGCGGCAACGCGTGATGATCGCGATGGCACTGGCCTGCGACCCAGAATTGCTGATCGCGGATGAGCCGACGACAGCACTCGATGTGACGATTCAGGCCCAGATATTGGAGCTTCTCGATGAGTTGCGGCGTTCCCGAAAACTAGCTGTATTGTTGATCACACACGATCTTGGCGTAGTTGCCGAGGTCGCAGATCGAGTCTGTGTGATGTATACGGGAAAGGTGGTCGAGGAGTCGGGCGTAGCTGAGTTGTTTGACGATCCCAAGCATCCGTATACGCGAGGGCTTTTGCGATCCGTTCCGAAGTTGACAGAAGTTGGCATCGCCAAAGCAGAACGCTTACAAACTATCGAAG
>JANNWQ010000266.1:0-9716 GCA_031408595.1 Acidobacteriota bacterium
ACTCGACGCCTGCGGTGACACCTTGAGAATGTCGTAGTAATTCACCATCGGAAGCGATTAGTTTTGTGAAGCGAACATCCGGAGCCCAAGAGCGAATGCCCTCGAACAGACGGAAGTATAACACAAGATTGGAGTTGGGGGGAATTGGGTCGACCGCAGGCTGCCAGCCTGCGTGTGTCTCGGCTCGGACGTCACTCGTTTCGAATGAAGTCTCAGAAAAAAGACTCGCAGGCTGGCAGCCTGCGGTCCGACGGCTAGTCGAGTCGGTCTATCTGCAAACTGATCGGATATGCACCGGAGAGCTTAACTGCATCCACGACTCGCGCGACGCTGCCATAGTCAAGATCTTTCGGAGCTTTTATGAATACCGTCCGCTCGATGCGGTCAGAGAACGGCCGATTTAGGTCATCAGCGAAGCTTTCAGATACGTTGCCGTTCGCTATCCGCTCGGCGAAAACGCTCTTTAGCCGAGCGATAAGCGGTTCGGAGTCGCTTGCCGTACCCAGGCCGGTTTCAGTATTCAGAGTCAAGGAGGAATCTTTGCCAACTATAACGGCGAGGGTATTGATATTCGGGATTACATCTTTGGGCCGTTCTTGCGGTTCGGCCGGAACACGTGTCTTAAACGCACTTGGCCTGAGCGGCGTGACGACCATAAAGATGATCAGCAGAACGAGAAGAACGTCTATCAGCGGTGTGACATTGATGGTTGGTTTCAGCATCGATTTCCTCCTTGGCTTTTGCTACTGGTTAGAAACCATTTGGAGGAATTTGTTCCATGTCCCTGAAAGGGACTGATGCAATAGCGTCGGGTGTAACCCGACGAAAGATGTCAAAACAAAGTTTCGTCCCTGAAAGAGACGGATTGACATCGGGCGAAATGCGTCCCTTTCAGGGACAAAACTATCGAGATCCCTAATCGTCGGGTTACACCCGACGCTATTTCATTTGTCCCTTTCAGGGACAGTCTCAAGAGCGATGCCTAAGGCCGTCAACAATGCCTTCGCCTTCAAAAGCGATTCGTCGTATTCCTTCTCCGGGTCGCTGTCGATGACGATGCCGCCGCCGACGTTGAATGTGGCGGTTTTGTCGCGGATGACCATTGTGCGGATCGCTACGCTTGAGTCCAACGTCCCATGTCCAAAGTCCCAGGTCGGCCCATGACCTTGGACATTGGACTTTGGACTCGGGACATAATATCCGATCGCCCCCATCGATAAGCCGCGTTTCGCGGTCTCGATCTCATCGATTATTCGCATTGTGCTGATCTTAGGAGCGCCGGTGATCGAGCCGCAGGGGAATAGGGCTTTCAGGATGTCGGAGAACTTAACGTCGTTGCGGAGTTCACCGCTGACCGTGGAAACGAGATGAAACAGCGTCGGATGCTCCTCGAGATCGCAGAGTTTTTCGACGCGAACGCTGCCGTATTCGCACACGCGGCCGAGATCGTTACGGAGCAGGTCAACGATCATAGTGTTTTCGGCACGGTCTTTTGGGCTGGTGAGGAGTTCGTGGCGGAGGGCAGCGTCTCCGTTGGGGGTTGTGCCGCGTGGTCGTGTTCCTTTGATAGGCGATGTGGTAATTCTGCTTGGAACACCCTCCCTACAGGTCGGGTTTCCGCCCGTGGTTTGGGCTAGTTCTCCATTTATATGGAAAAAGCGTTCCGGTGAGGCAGAAACTACGGTTGAGTCGAGTCGCTTTATGAATGACGCGAATGGCGCCGGATGTTGTTGTCTCAGGCGATGAAAGATCATTTGCGGCGTAAGTTCATCATCGAGCGGGGCTGTAAGTTGCTGCGTGAGATTGGTTTGATACGTGTCGCCGCAGCGAATGCCTTCCTTGATATCTTCGATCGCGGCTAGGTATTCGGGTTTTGTGAAATTGGACGTTACGGTTGTTTTCGAATCGGAAATCTTAGATTTGAAATCTGAAATTTCAGATTTAAAATTTGCGTCCGCATCGTGGAGTTTTGCAGCAATCACGGAGAATTTATCGGAGTTTCCGGTCAGAGTGGTTTCGCCGGTATCGTAGTCGTGGACGATCAAAACATCGAAGCTCGCTATGAAGGCGTCGGGTTCGTGTTGAGGAGACGGAGCGGGCAACGGTCGGGAGAGACCGACCATTTTCTCTCCAAAGTCATAGGAAAGCGTAAAGATCGAGGCGAGGTCGCCATCGAGTCTCGCGTCTAGTTCCGCAAGAACAACCGACGGATCATCATCCGATATTTCGACGACCTCGACCGGATCGATCCCAGCGATCAGCAAGTGCGAACCTAGGTTGCCGACGCCGCAACTGTCGAGGATGCAGACGGGCTCGCTTTCGGAGAGTGAGAGGAGCGACGGAATCAACTCGTCGGCAGATATTTCGAGGGTTTGCACTTGCTCGATTTTATCACGAAATAATATTTCACTTGGAGAGCACTTTAGCGTAATATGTTGGCAATCGTCTCCTCGACAACAATATGAATCTTGATACCAACGAACGACAGACGTTGATCCGTGGCCTCGGCCTGATCGCGGCTATCTCGATCATTATCGGTAATGTGATCGGCACCGGCGTTTTCCTAAAGGCACGCGTTATGACCTGTAATGTCGGCAGTCCGACGTGGGTGATCGTGGCGTGGATAGCGGCCGGATTTCTGTCGCTGGCAGGTGCATTGACATACGCCGAGCTGACGGCGATGAAGCCCGAGGCCGCCGGGCCGTATGCGTTTTTGCGCGATTCGTATGGGCGACTGTCGAGCTTTTTGTTCGGCTGGATGCAGTTGTTTGTCGCTCGAACGGGTTCGCAGGCCTCGGTAGCTGTAGTTTTCGCGATCGCTCTGAACGATTACCTCGAGGGTGGTTTGAAGCAGATCTTATACCGCTTGAATGTGCTTACTGGACCGTTCGAAACCAATAATTGGACTGTAGAGACAATTAAGGGTTTAGCGGAAGCTCAACAAGTTCTATTCAACGAACGGTTACTCTTTAGTTACGAAATAACTACGCTGCAAATAATTGCGATCGCCGTCATAGCGATCTTTACGACGCTCAATTGCCTTTCAGTAAGCATGAACGGGCAGATCGCGACGTCGTTGACGTTTATTAAGATCGCTCTCGTGCTTATGGTTGGTCTCGGGGCGTTCATGTTCTTTACCGGCGGCAATTTTGGTAATTTCTCGCTGATGAACACCGGCGGCACATGCGAAGGCGTCGCCGATGCGGTCAAATTCGGCTCGGCGGAATACACATTTCTTGCTGGCTTCGGCGCGGCTATGCTCGCGGCTTTGTGGGGCTATGACGGATGGGACAATCTCTCGTTCGTCGCGGGTGAGGTCAAGAATCCGAACCGGAACATTCCGCTCGCGATTATCGGCAGTGTTGTCGGCGTGATCATTCTTTATGTCGGTATCCACGTCGCTTACTACTGGGTCCTCGACCCGACCGCGATAGCTTCAGTTTCGGCGGACTCGTCGGTTGCGAAGGTCATCGTGAGCAAATTCTTCGGCGGTGATGTCGCGAGCCTCGCTGTCGGCGTCGCTGTGGCTATATTCACCGTCGGGCTTATGCTCTCGTCTCTTGGTACGCTGCACACATCTATTCTTAGTGCCGCTCGAATACCGTACGCAATGGCGAAAGACGGGATGATGTTCGAGACGTTTGGCAAGCTATCGATCCAGGCGGTGCCGATCAATGGTGTAATTTTCCAGGGCGTTTGGGCCAGTATTTTGGCACTATCGGGTTCGTTTGACACGCTGACTGATTACGTGATCTTTGGTTCGTGGATATTCTACGGATTGATCACGTCGTCGATCTTTATTTATCGGAAACGTCATCCGGACGCTCTACGGCCTTACAGAGCGTGGGGATATCCGGTCGTTCCGGTCATATTCTTGTTGGTCACAAGTTGGCTGCTCATAAACACCATCATGACCGCGCCGCAGAGTTCGTTCATAGGCATCGGCCTGATTCTTTTGGGATTACCGGTCTATTACTACCTTAATAATAGAGGTGGAAAATCTGCGGAAACCGCTGAGTGATCTATGCAGGACAGACGAAGCGGCACTGAACGCCGCTCTACAAACCGATATCCGCTCGAGTTGGACATCGAATGGGAAGGCCCGGCGGGACGCTCGCCGGGCAGCCTCAGCGACATTAGTCTCGATGGGTGTTTCGTGCTCGGATCAGGCGAGGTCGAAGACGGCGAACGTGTTCGCATCTTTGTGCCGCTCGCCGACGGAATGCGGGTCGAATTTAGCGGTGTCGTCGCAAACAACGTTTTCGAGATCGGTTTTGGTGTGAAATTTGATCAGCTGTCGGCGGCTCAGCGGGAATTGCTGATCGAGATGGTTCGTGATTCGGGTCTGGCCTAAGCCTCGGCCCGTCGTCCGAGAGCCTCGATCGCGACCTCGCGGTCGTCGAAGTGGAATTTGTCGCCGCCGATGATCTGGTAATTCTCGTGTCCTTTCCCAGCGATAATCACGACGTCACTCGATGTCGCTATTGTCACGGCACGATGGATCGCGTCGCGACGGTCTGAGATTATTTCGTAATTTTCGGTCTTTGCTTTAACTCCAACCTCAATCTCAGCAACTATCTTTAGGGGGTCTTCGTTTCGTGGATTGTCGGATGTGATGACCACGTGATCGCTGAGCTCTCCCGCGACCTCGCCCATCGGGACTCGTTTCGTCTTGTCACGGTCGCCGCCGCAACCGAAGACGGTGATTATTTTGCCGTCCGTCAGCTCGCGAGCGGTTTTGAGAGTGTTGAGCAGAGCATCGTCAGTGTGTGCGTAATCGACGACGACGGCGAAATCTCCATCGTGCGGCACACGTTCGAAACGTCCCGGTGCACCGACACAAGTTGACAGTCCGTTCACGATCAAGTCCAGTTCGTAACCAAGCTCCAAAGCCGCTCCAGTCGCCGCCAACATATTGTAAACATGTGGCTTACCGACTAGCGGGGAAGTGATCCGACGCGAACCTGCCGGTGTCTTCAGATCGAATGAGGTGCCGCGAATGAGTGAGACCTCAACATTCTCAGCCGTCAGATCGGCGGACGAATTCGCATCTTGCGAGAACGTAACCATCCGCTGACCCTTCGCTTCCAATTCCTCAGCCAGCTTCGCTCCCCATTCGTCATCAATATTTATCACGCACGAGCCGGGCTTTTCGCCGAGGCGGCCGTCGAACAGCTTCTTCTTCGCGTCGAAGTAGTTTTCCATCGTCAGATGGTAATCGAGGTGGTCGCGGGTCAGATTTGAGAAGACCGCGACCTTGAAGCGCAGCCAATCGCAACGGTGCAGATCGATCGCCTGCGACGAAGCCTCCATCACCGCGACCGCACAGCCATCGCTGACCGCCTGTCGCAAAAAGCGATTCGTATCTGAAGCCTCTGGCGTCGTGCGGACCGCCTCTTCGCTCTTCTCGCCGATACGGTATTCGACAGTCGTCAACATCGCCGCCATTCGTCCCGCAGCCTCGGCCAGAGCGAAACAAAGATACGTTGTTGTGGTCTTGCCGTTCGTGCCGGTAATCCCAACCAGGTCAAGCCGATGCGAAGGCTCGCCATAGACGACCGACGCCGATCGTGCAAGAGCTTCGCGTGCGTCCCCGACCTTTAGCCATGCACCCGAAAAATCCGCTGGCCGATCAAATTCCGAGATAATCCCCGCCGCACCGCGCCGCATTACGTCATCGACAAAGCGATGCCCGTCAACGGTCGAGCCTTTGATCGCGACGAACAAAGTCCCTTCGCGGGCAGCGCGCGAGTCGTGCGTTACGTCTGCCACGGTGCGTGTGGTTTTCCCAAACATGCCCGCTCCCAGAGCGTCGGCAACCTGATTTACTGTGATATTATCGTGATTCAATGCGTTGTCCCGTTCGAGTGGCTCGACACGGAAAATTATACGACACGAGCACAAAATTGCACGAACATCGGCCTTCAAGTTTCGTATGTAATAACAGAATCGGAGGTTTGTCACTATGAACATCGTCAAAATAATCCTCGCCATCATCGGAATATTTTTCGCGGGCTTTGTCGCACTTTGGGTGCTCGGGTTCCTGTCGTCGATCCTCTGGTACGTCTTCTGGATCGGCATCCTCGGCGGCCTCGGCTACGGAGCGTATCGCCTGTTCACCAGAATGGAATCAAAAGCCCTCGGCGGCGGAAATCCAAACTCCGGCATCGGCACCGGCGACATCAATATGTCGTGGGATGAGTACGACAAAAAGTATCTTCACAAATAGTCAGCTAGACAACGCGGACGCGATTCGGTAGATTCTTTACTTGCCAATATGCCGAGGTGGCGAAATTGGTATACGCACTAGTCTTAGGAACTAGCGTCGAAAGACATACGAGTTCGACTCTCGTCCTCGGCACCAAGATCAGTGGTCAGTGGCCGGTTGTCAGTTGTCAGTAATGACATCTGCTCCGGCCATTGGCTTTTGATAGGCTCGGAGTTTTATAATTCTCTTTTGCCGACAACTGGCAACCGACAACTGACAACCGAATGAAGAGCGAATTAAAAGAAGTTTCACCAACACAAAGGGAGCTGCACATCACGATCGAGGCCGCCGTGCTGAAGGATGCGTATGGCCGCGTGAGCAATAAGTTTGCGAAGCAGGCGAATATCCCGGGATTTCGTAAGGGTTATGCGCCGGTCGATGTCGTGCGGATGCGTTTTCGCGAGGATATCAAGAGCCAGGTCTTGCAAGACGTTGTGCCCGGGCAGGTTTCAAAAGCGATTCTTGAGCATGATCTGCATCCGCTAACTGAGCCTCAATTACATTTGGAAGATCATGAGACTGTTGTCGTGAATGGTTCGCAACCGATAACGCTGCACGTTCATGTCGAGGTGATGCCCGAGATACCAAAGCCAAAGTACAAAGGCATTGACGTCACTCGGCGCGTCAAACCGATCGCCGACGGCGAGGTCGAGGACCTGATCGCTGAGCGTATCCAGCGTGAAGCGGCGTTGATCCCGGTCGAAGGCCGTGCGTCGAAAATTGGCGACACCGTCATCGCCGATCTCGAAGGCCGATTTGACGACGAGCCCGACGCCGATCCGATCAAGGCCGACGATCTTGAAGTTGTTCTTGGTGACGAGGTGATCGAGGTTTCATTTACCGAGAATCTCGTCGGCGTCAATCAGGATGACGAGAAGGAATTCACGGTGTCGTATCCGGCGGAGTTTTCGTCAGCGGCACTTGCGGGCAAAACGGTTCATTACAAGGCGAAGATCAAATCAGTCGGCAAGTCTGAAGTTCCCGAGCTTAATGACGATTGGGCCAAGAGCCTCGACGAAGGTTACAAATCGCTCGCCGATCTGCGTAAGCGTCTTAATGCGGATCTCGAAAAGGTTGCCGAGGCTGATGCTGATGCCAGGTTAAGAAACAACGCCATTGCGAAGCTGATCGAGGACAACGCTTTCGAGGTTCCGGGCACGCTGATCGAGAATCAGGCACGCAATCTGCTCAACAATTTCGCTCAGGATATGCAGCAACGTGGGGTCGATCTGCGAAATATTGACGACAATTTCATCCAAATGGCGTATGGCAACATGCGCACGCAGGCCGAACGCGACGTTCGCGGTGCGATGCTGCTCGATCAGGTCGCTGAGATGGAAAAGATCGAGATCAGCGATGGCGAGGTCGATGAAGAGATAGGGAAGTTGGCCGAATATTACCGCACCTCGATCGAAGAGATCCGCACTTCGATGGAAAAAGAGGGCGGTGTCGATAATATCCGCAACAACCTGAAAACACGCAAATCGATTGAGGCCATCATCGCCAACGCAAAGGTTACAATAGGCGAGTGGATCGACGAAACGGTCGGCCAACCGACAGCGGCAGACGAAGAAAAGCCGAAAAAAGCCGCGAAGAAGAAGGAACCGGCGAAGAAGGCGGCGAAAGGAAAATAGTGGTCAGTGGCCGGTGGTCAGTGGTCAGCAATTATTTATTTGGACACCCACCACTGAACACCGACCACTGTTTTTCGCTTGATTTTTTCGGGCGAAGAGGTAAAATCGGGTTAGTTGGCAAATCGCTATACATTTCAATCATTTAACATCGTCGCCTTAAAGCATTTTCTGAAGTAATTTCGAGAGAGCAAAAATATGTTAGTACCAATGGTTGTCGAGCAAACGTCGAGAGGCGAGCGTGCCTTTGATATTTACTCGCGTCTGCTCAAAGACAGCATTATCTTTATCGGCACGCCGATCGACGATCAGGTTGCCAATCTCATCGTCGCTCAGCTCCTGTTTCTCGAAGCCGAGGACCCGGAACGCGATATCAATCTCTACATCAACTCGCCCGGCGGTTCGATCACGGCGGGAATGGCGATCTATGACACGATGCAGTTCATCAAAAATGATGTAACGACGATCTGTGTCGGCCAGTGTGCGTCGATGGGAGCCTTGCTGCTGTGTGCGGGGGCAGCGGGCAAGCGTTTTTCGCTACCGAATGCACGTGTTCTCATTCACCAGCCGTCGGGCGGCGCATCTGGACAGGCGACAGACGTTCGCCTTATGGCGGAAGAGATCATTCGTATGCGAACCCTGACCTCGACCATCATCGCCCGTCACACCGGCCAGAATTTCGACCAGGTCGAACTAGACGTAGAACGCGACCGCATCCTCACGCCGATCCAGGCGAAAGAGTATGGGTTGATCGATGAGGTAATTGAGCATAGGGAGAAATAGTTGTCAGTTGTCGGTTGTCAGTTGTCAGTTTAAGAAGAGGCTCGGATGTCGAAAGGGCAGAGTTATCGGGAATTGATTGCATGGCAAAAGGCGATGAAGCTGGTTACCGACGTCTACAAAATTGCCGAAACCTTCCCCAAAGTGGAGGTATTTGGTCTGGCAAGTCAGTTGAAACGGGCAATAGTTTCGGTGCCGTCAAATATTGCTGAAGGACAAGGCCGAGATTCAACGAAGGAGTTCATTCACCATCTTTCGATTTCTTACGGATCTTTGATGGAGTCGGAAACTCAGATTCAAATCGCATCGAATCTTGGGTATATCAGTCAGTTAGAGGCTGACAGGGTTATTGATCAAGCAGCGGAAGTTGGACGGTTGGTGAACGGGCTATCACGCTCGCTCAAATGCTCTTTATCTGACAACTGACAACCGACAACTGACAACTATCTTATGAGTCAATTTCGTCGTCCAGAAGAACTCTTGATGTGTTCATTTTGCGGTAAATCGCAAAATGATGTGCGCAAGCTGATCGCCGGGCCTGGCGTGTATGTCTGCAACGAGTGCATCGATATCTGTAACGAGATCATCAATGACGACGAGCAGACGACGACGACTGGTGTTAAAACCAACCTGCCAAAGCCGCAAGAGATACGAGCCTTTCTTGACGAATATGTCATCGGCCAGAGCGAGTCGAAAAAGCGTTTGTCCGTGGCGGTTTACCAACACTACAAACGCCTTGAAATGGCGAAGCGCCGCAGCGACATCGAGCTGCAAAAATCGAACATTCTGCTCATTGGCCCGACCGGAACAGGCAAAACACTGCTTGCACAGACTTTAGCGCGTCAATTGAGCGTCCCGTTCTGCATAGTCGATGCGACCAGCCTGACCGAGGCCGGATATGTTGGCGAAGATGTCGAGAATATCCTCAATCGTCTGCTCCAATCGGCCGGCGGCGATATCGAAAAGGCTCAGACCGGCATCATCTACATCGACGAGATCGACAAGATCTGCCGCAAAGACGACAACCCGTCGATCAC
>JANNWQ010000267.1:0-1560 GCA_031408595.1 Acidobacteriota bacterium
AGGAGCATCTCGCCGGATCAACTAAAAGATCGGTCAGATACAGTTTGCTTAGGCCTCGTATTCCAAATGCGGGGCCTTCGATTTTATATGGTATGAACTAAAAACTCAGGCGTGATGATCGATGGCGAGAAAAATCCTGCGGTCGTGTTGAACAACCGGAGGCGAGCCTGCTTACGAACGTTTGCGAGATGGCCAAAATTCCACGTGACCACATAGTCGATCTTGTGAAATGACGCTATTGCAAAATGGATCGCATCAGCAATATTTTTCCGGTGAAAAATACCACGCTCAATATAACCTTCCGCAAGTATTGCTACTTCATCGGTGATCTCTAGCTGTTCGAGGGGGTTGATCAAATTCAGATAGCCGCTGCGATGCGGCTCGTGCATGCGTTCGAGCTCACGCTGTACGAGTATCGAACTTACCGCACGGTATTCGCTCAACTCATGCTCCCACCAACGGATGGTCAGATCACGTCGAAATGGATCGTCATTGTCGAGGTAAGCTCCGACAACCGAGGTTTCAAGATAAAGGCTTAGCTTCATTCCGGTTTGATCGATACAAATGTCACTCGCGAATTCTTAAAGTCAAAGGTCATTCGGTAATTCTTCAAAAAATTCCCACCGAGGATCCCGGACTGTTCGAAGCCGGACGCTTCGTTGATAAGACCAAGGTCGAGAGCGACCGCCTGGATATCTTTGCGAGAATGCTGGCCAAATGTCACTTTTGGCAGTTGAAAGGTCTTTACATCATCGGTCACACCCGCCGACCCGATCACGCGCAATCGCTCGGCCTGCAGAAACGGGCTCATCGCATCGGCATTTGCCACGTCGGATGAGATCACGGAAACGCTGGCCCCGGTATCGACGATGAAATTCAGCGGTGCCTCGACGCCTTGCAGCGTTACCTCACCGCTCAGAAAACCGCTCGAAGTAAGCCTCAGCGGAAGGGATATCTCACTCGTCTTCGCACGAAACTCGCGGGTGTCGTCCTCCTTGCGTGTCAGCGAGAATGTCTGATTGCCGTAATCAATGGTTGTCAAAAATTTTGAGATCAGGGCCAGCCCTATGTAGCCATCCACGGGTTGATTCTCATTGTGAAACTTGCGTATATAAACGGGTATCTGACGCAAGGCTACCTGCCCGATCTTTATCTCGCGCAGCAAGCCATAGACGATCTCAAATTTACCGTCGCCACCGATGCCGCGGGCAAATCCGCCCTTAGTAATATGGCGAACGCCAAGTTTCTTTGCCGTTTGTTCGGACAAGACCGAGATCCCGGAACCGGTATCAAGAACAAAACGCAGCGGTGCGTCCCTGCCGTTGATATGCATTTTGATAATTGGCCGGTTGCCAACTAGTTCGAAAGGAACGGACGTTTCGGTCTTACCCGCCGACATGTATAGTTTTCCGGCCTGGCCGAGAAAACGCAGGAAGGCGATCAGCCCCTTGATCCGGGCTCGTCGATCCACATCGGAGCTACTCGAAACGGACAGAAAATCCTTGTATGCATCGGCCGCCTCGGTGTATCTCTCAGCCCGCGAGGCCACCTGTGCAAGGG
>JANNWQ010000268.1:0-2739 GCA_031408595.1 Acidobacteriota bacterium
GGAACACCTTTCACCAGATCTAAAGCGCGCCGCTCAACCGCTCACCCCATTTAACATGGACAATAATGTACGGCCGATCACCAGCTACGACAGCATCGTCGCTCCATTCGCAAACATCCCGGCCGGCGGCACACTCGACCAAGCCGTCTCCGAACTAGAAATGCAACTCATCCGCAGCGCCCTCACACGCCACAGATGGAACATCTCACGAGTAGCCAACGAACTCGGCCTCACACGGCGTGGATTGTATTTGAAACTTGCAAGATACGGGATCGAGAAGGCCGCATGATCAAGCCGACCCAATCAATCTGGTTGGTTTTTATACAAAATGAAAATCTATAACGCCATTGGAATTACGACAATAGGGGTTCACATTTTGGCTTCGGGCTTATTTGCTCCGCAAGAATGGGGATTCGGCATCGGGGCGATTGGCGGCTTCCTGTACTTGATATTCATCTGGTTCTTCGGCGGGGTTTATCTTTCAGATGTCATTCATATGGGTATTGCCCATCGAACGCTCGATTACAAAGATTGGTTTATCAAATTCCTGGTCGTTTTTTACAATACGACGGGCATCTACATTGACCCTGTTTCATGGATCAACCGTCATCGTCACCACCATGCTTTCGCCGACCATGATGGTGACCCCAATAAACTGGAAAACGACGGTTTTTGGAAAACAATGTATCTCTGTGTCTTCCCTTACAAGTGCAAAAAGAATCTTGCGACGGATGACATCCTGCGGACCCTTCCGTTTCGGCTAGTTTCCAATCGCTACTTCGCGGTGTTCTCTCAAGTAAGCAGTTACGGTTTGCTCTGGCTTATAGTCGGAGATTGGAAATACGCAGCCGCCCTTTGGGTGAGCGTACGTATCTTTGCGCTTTGGATAAATATGGTTCAGAACTATTGGACGCATGATCGGCGGTTTGGAACAAGACGTTATGCGGATGACCACGACAATGCTATGAACCTTGGTGAATGGCTCCCTGTTACTGCGTCCTTTAGCGCAAGCTTGCAGAATAATCATCATCATTTCCCGCGTTTCCTGCGAACGAGCCATGACGAGAGCGAATATGATTTTGGCTTGATGACAGTGCGGATGATGAAAGCGATAGGCTTGGTCGAAGGAAGTTTTTCGGGAAACCAAAAACCCGGGGGCATTCCGTTGCGGGAGATAGGATTTTGATCTGGAAACAGATAACTGCTTGCCCTCTGTTAAGCCCCCGTCTCACGCAATTCTCGCACTAACCTCGGAAGCATATCCAAGACAGACTCAACGTCTTCTTCCCAATTGTATCTTCCGAGCGAAAATCTGATCGATCCCATCGCGTAAGAATAAGGAACATTCATCGCTTCGAGGACGGCGGAGGATTTATGGTCGAAGGCGTTGCAGGCGGAGCCGGTCGAGACGCAGATGCCGAGGGCGTCGAGGCGCGCGAGGATCATTTCACCGTTGGTGTTTTCGAAGGAGATGTTTGAGGTGTTTGGGAGCCGATGTTCCGCGTGGCCGTTGAGTTTGGTGTTCGAGATGTTTTGCAGGATCGCGGTTTCAAGGCGGTCGCGAAGTACGCGTACGCGTTCCATCGGCGTGATGTCTTTTACAAATTGCGCGGCGGCACCGAGGCCAGCGATCTGATGGACAGCTTCGGTTCCGGCTCGTCGGCCGCTTTCCTGGCCGCCACCGATGGCGAGTGATGGTAGCGATACGCCGTCACGGATGTACAATGCTCCAACTCCTTTTGGGCCGTGAAATTTGTGGGCGGAGAGCGAGAAAAGATCTATCGCCGTCGAGCTGAGATCGACGGTAACCTTCCCCACAGCATTGACGCCATCGACATGAAAGAGCGCATCGGAATATTCTTTTACTACCGATGCGATCTCGGCAACAGGAAAAATAACGCCGGTTTCGTTGTTCGCCATCATCACCGAAACGACGGCCGTCGCGGGTGTGAGAGCATCACGCAGTTGATCGAGATCAAGCAAGCCTTCTTCGTCAACATCGAGCCAACTCACGGTGTAACCTTGCGTTTCAAGCCGCTGGCAAAGCTTCCTGACGGCCTCGTGCTCGACGCCTGTCGTTATGATGTGATTTTTCACCGACGCTTCGAGCGAGCCTAGGAGCGCCCAGTTGTCGCTCTCGGTGCCGCCCGATGTGAATACGATCTCATTTGTCTGACGAGCTCCTATCAGTTCAGCAACGCTCTCGCGGGCATGCTCGACTGCACTTCGAGTCTCGCGTCCGGCAGCGTATGCAGACGACGGATTGCCAAATCCGGTTTCTAAAAACGGCCGCATCGCATCAAATACCGATGGAGCGATCTGAGTGGTTGCGTTGTTATCGAGATAGATCATTCGAGCCGCCAATTTACCATTTACCATTTACCAATTACAATTACACATACCTTGAGAGCGACCCTTAACATCATCGAACCGACCGGACGCACCTGGCAGATCGAACTGACGCCGGGTAGCACCTTCGCAATCGGGCGAGCAAAAGACAACGAGATCGTCCTCAATGATCGACGCGTCTCGCGAAAACACGCGTTCATATTTAACGACGGCACTGGCTTTAAGGTCGTTGATGGATATGTCGAGAATGGCCAGCTATTTCGAAGCGTAAATCACGTTTTCGTAAATGACGAGATGCGGCTGGAGCATGTATTGAATGACGCCGACGTTTTGATCATCGGTGAGAGCAGGCTTGAGTTCTGCGAAAGCGAAGAGATATCTCCAACCAAG
>JANNWQ010000269.1:0-3579 GCA_031408595.1 Acidobacteriota bacterium
AGAGACATTTACCGCAAGTCGGTTATTTGACAATCCTCTGCGTCGCCCCTAAATTATTACTTACGCTGGGAGATCGTCTAATGGTAGGACTGCAGTCTCTGGATCTGCCTATCGGGGTTCGAATCCCTGTCTCCCAGCCAAATTTTTAGTTAGCAGCAAGCTGTGAGCGGTAAGCAGTTTTCTGTGATTCTGCTCACGGCTTACTGCTCGAGGCTCACTTTTATGGACGTTTGGCATGAAACCGAAATTCGGGTGCGATATGCCGAGACCGACGCGATGGGCATCGTCCACCACGCCAATTACCTTGTCTGGTTCGAAACCGGCCGCAGTGAGCTCTGCCGAGCTAAAGGATTCTCTTACAAACAGATGGAAGAAGAGGCCGACGCCTTAATGGTCGTCGCCGAGACCTACTGCCGACACAAATCACCCGCATATTACGAAGATGTGTTGACGATCAGGACGCACGTCTCCGAGATCCGCAGCCGCACGCTTCGCTTCATGTACGAGGTGTTTCGAGCCTCGGACCAAACCCTGCTCGCCGAAGGCGAAACGCTCCACGTCGTCACGGATCGCAACCAGAAGGTCAAAAAAGTCCCAGATTTCTACCGGCAGCGATTGCTCGCAGATGATACCGAACGCTCTTTCCCGCCTGACACAGCTCCGTCCTAGGGTTATTTATCCTGTTCCTGCTCAAGGATCTTCGCAGTCCATTCGCTTGTCGGATACCTCTTCTTTAGTACATTGACCAGATCAGCACGAAGCTCCTCGCTGTTACCGCAGCCGTATTTTGTCCACGCGTTAGCCTCGATGACGATGTAGAGTGCCTCGGGTATACGTTTGTCCGTTGGTGAGCGTTTGACCCAATCGAGCACCTTTTCGGCAAGGAATTTCGGAGCATCGCCCGTATCGCGAAGCCGTTTTCGCTCGACCTGAGCGATCTTGGTCTGCGCGGCGGTGAGGAACGCTGGACGCGTCGGCAGAGTGCGCGGGCCTGTCGTGTCGGTCGCTTCGTTGAACTCCTCGTCGTACGGCTCGCACCACCAGTCGTTCGAGTCGAACTGATCCTGCGTATTGTCCGTCTTGCCCATGCCGTCCTCGACGTACGGGCTGAAAATCGGATTCTTGAGCACAAAATACAGGATCGCCCGGTCCTGTGTAGCAAGCGTTTTGGCGGCAAGGATCGGTTCTAGCTGCGGGGCAAGCTCGGGACGATACTTGGCAAGCTCGGGCGTGATCTTGAGCAGCGTAGCGAGGTCATCGAGCATAAAGCTGCGTGCCCATGCGGCTACGAGAAAGCGTTCGCGGAGGTAATCGGGCAAGGCCGGCGATCTCGAAACCTCGATCAGCTGAGCGGTCGGGAAGTGCTGATTTAACACGTCGATAGTCGACATGTCGAACATCAGACGCTCTTCCCATTGCTTTTCGACCGCAAAACGCTCCTCGACCTCGCGGTCAAAAGCCTCGCGTCCTTCCTTGTTGTATTCGGGATCGTAATACGTCTTCTGATCCGCGATCAGCTCTTCGATCGTCCCGACATCGCCGGAAAAATCAAAGGCAAACGGCTTTCGGAGCGAATCGCGAAGATAGTCTTCGAGATTCGCTGCAAGCTTGAGCCGCAGCGTCATAAAGGAATTCTGTGCAGAGATAGGCAGTCGGTCGCCCTGAGCGAGCATCTCGTCGATCAGCTTGCGAGCCTCGGCAGACTTGCCTGTTTCGATCAGGATGCGAGACGTATGATATGCGATCGTCGTGTAGCCCGTAGCCGAACGGCTGGCACGGTCGGCGGCCTCGAGCAAGCGGGGAAGTTCGGCCGAGCTTTTGTCCGCT
This sequence comes from Acidobacteriota bacterium, assembly GCA_031408595.1. Classification (GTDB taxonomy): domain Bacteria; phylum Acidobacteriota; class Blastocatellia; order Pyrinomonadales; family Pyrinomonadaceae; genus OLB17. Next base: position 1,828 of record JANNWQ010000269.1, read on the forward strand.
TTTGACAGAGCGGTCATCAGCCATAGATCGGACGCCGTCGCTTTAAACCGTTCGAACGAATAGAGATACGCCGCCGCACCGGACATCTGATACGTATAGAGCCAATCGGTCAGATCGTCCTTTTTCAAGAACATCGGCACCAGAGAGGGCGTCAGAGTTTCCTCGCCGTAATAGCCACCATCGTAGCCGCTTTTCTGCTCAGTGAATCGACCCGCGTAAGCCGTTTGACGGAGACTGCGAACCTGATCTTTTTGTTCCTTGGTCAACGCCTTGCCGAGAGCCTTTTCGGCGGCCGCGATCGCGGCATTGTCGTCGGCGTCGACGGGCACGAAGAACGAGACCGAGCCGCTGTCAAAGTAGAGCGTAAGCTCCAGGTCGCTTTCATTTAGCTTAGCGTGTGTTCCCGCAGGCGTACCGGGATTTTCTGTGCGTGGGGACGGAGCGTAGGGCGGATTACCATTGAGATTGAGGTTGTTTATTACTTTTCTAGGCTTTGCTTCGCTGGCTACCTGCATAGCATGGACGATCTGATCTTTTGGTATATCACCTGTCAAAGTCACTTCGCCGTTAACCACAGAAACGTTCGCAGCTATTCCTTGGGCCGCGAATGCTGTTCGAATTTCATTAGCAATAACGCCGTCAGGGCCGCCGTGACGTTGTTCCTTTTCGTCCTGTTTGCGCTTTTCCTCATTTGCGAGAACTTCGGTTTCGAATTTATCGAGTAGCCATGTGTAATCGATCAGATCCTGCCGGAAATTCTCGTTCCCCGGATAGGCGAGTTTTTTGGCGAGTTCGCTGACGCGTTCCTTTGGTCGTCGGCGATAGGCAATGAGGCCGGCGAGGCGTTCGGCGGATGCGGTGAACTTGCCCGACCGGGACACGAACTTCTGCAAACGCGCATCTGCTTCGTCATAAAATGCTCCCGACTTCGCCGCGTCTTTCGAAAGACTGGCCTGTCGAATGAGAGTTCGTGCGACGAGATAATCAGCCGTCTCAGCCCACGGCGATTCGGTGTCCTGAGCGATCTCGGCGAAGTGCTTCTTGGCCGACTCGAAATCGAGTGAATAAAACTCCGCAGCAGCACGTTGGTATGCACGATCCTTTTGTAGCCACTGAGGCGAGCCTGGAGTCGCTTCGTCCGGAGTGCGTTTGCCACTCGCACAATTTTCAAAAACCTGATCCTGCGCGGTTACCCAATTGACCACACCCGCATCGCTCGGCCCGTGCGAGGTCATCCTTTGGGAAAGCGTCTCGGCGGCTGTCTCAAAGGCGTTCTTGGTGCAGTTCGGAAAGAAATCGTAGCCGCCGTATGAGCGTTCTGTATAGATCTCTGGCGTCTTTGCCTCTTTCATCTCGACCTTTTTCCGCTGATCGACCCACAGTTTTACGGCCTGATCGACCGTGTCGTCGGGAAAGTCCTTATTATCGATCTCAGCCTTCCAAATGCTGACGATCGCTTGCTGCTCGGGAGCGTTCATGCCGTTTCCCGCGATATGCCGATACGCGGCGTAAAGCACCGATCGATGGAACGAAGGCTTCACGATCCCCAGACGCCCGGCCGCAAAATCCGTGTACGGATTCTCCGGAGCCGAAGTCGTGTCAAACAGAGGAGAAACATACCCCGGCCCACACGGTAAAGCACTATACAAAAGCACCGCGATCAAGAACAATGTGGTGACAAAACGCGATATCAGTCTCATAAAGTTTGAAGCGGAACCGGCTGGTACAAATATACTCCAAACATGAAACGAT
>JANNWQ010000270.1:0-3910 GCA_031408595.1 Acidobacteriota bacterium
GAAGAGAGGATTTTTTATTGAATTTGGGTTTCCCCAAAAATGGACGAGGGCCAGCTCTATTTACAAAGTGATTTTCTTCTTTGCGTCTTTGCATCTTTGCGTCTTTGCGTTGAAAATTCTGTGCTAACATCTCAATCAATATGACTCAAGTATTCAATAAAGACATCTTACAGGGCAAGGTTGCGTTCGTCACAGGTGGCGGGACTGGGATCACGGGCGGCGTGGCGAGGGCGTTTGCGGAGCATGGGGCAAAACTTGCGATCGTCAGCCGCAAAGAAGAAAATCTCGCGGCGATGAAAGCCGAGGTCGAAGCGTTTGGCGGCGAGTGTTTCACGGTCGCGGCGGACGTTCGCGAATACGAAGCGGTGGAAAAAGCCATAGCAGCGACCGCCGAACATTACGGCAAGATTGATATCGTCGTAAACGGTGCGGCGGGGAATTTCCTCTGTGCGGCCGATCAACTTTCGCCAAATGGTTTTGGGACGGTGGTCGATATCGACACAAAAGGAACATTCAACGTCTGCCGAGCCGCCTTCGAAGAGCTAAAAAGATCGAAAGGCCAGATCTTAAATATCTCAGCCACGCTGCATTATCTCGCGACCCCAATGCAGATCCACGTCTCGGCCGCAAAGGCCGGCGTTGACGCGATCACGCGAAATCTCTCAGTTGAATGGGGCCGCCACGGCATCCGTGTCAACGGCATCGCCCCGGGCCCGATCGAAGACACCGAAGGGATGAAGCGTCTGCTAATGCCTGAGCTAAAAGACAAACTCGTGCGAAAAATTCCCGTGGGACGTTTCGGACGCATCGTAGACATCGAGAACGCGGCGTTGTTCCTCGCATCGGACGCCGCGAGCTACGTCAACGGCGTAACCTTGGTGGTTGATGGTGGAAGTTGGTTATTAGGAACGAGCCTGATGTAGATCAAAAAAGGTCTTGTCGCCAATGGCGACGCATATTAAAGCCTAGGGTGAAGCCGAAGGCGGAACCCTAGGAAACGAAACAACAAATGATTCCGTCGCTGAAGGCGACGCACAATATGCCGCAATCATTGGTCAAGATCCTCGTCCACATCGTCTTTTCTACAAAAGACCGCGTTGATCTGATCACGCACGAGATGGAGGCCGAACTCTTCAAATACATCAGCGGCATTGTCAAACGTAACGGCGGGCGGCTCATCATCGTCAACGGTACCGCGAATCATCTTCACTTACTTGTCTCGATTGGACGAATCGATATTGGCGAACTGATCGGGCATATCAAACGGGATAGTTCGCTTTGGGTCAAGAAAACTTTTTCGAGAAGTAAAAAGTTTTATTGGCAAAAAGGTTATGGGGCATTTTCGGTTGGACAGTCTCAGGTTCCTGCCGTTTCCGAGTACATTCGCAATCAGAAAACGCATCATTTGAAAAAATCGTTGTCGTACGAGGACGAGTTTCGGGAACTATGTCTGCGGTACGAGGTTGATATCGACGAGCGTTATTGCTGGGACTGAATTGTGCGTCGCCTTCAGCGACGGGAGTTCGTTTTCGACGGTTTCCTAGGGTTCCGTTCGCTTCGCTCACTGCACCCTAGGCTTTAATATGCGTCGCCGTTGGCGACAGGAAACGACTTAGGGACGCTTGGCCGGCGTTGCTCCTTCATCATTCGGGACATCCGTGCCGTCTATTGATATTCCCTTTTTCGGGTTCTTGTCGAGAATGGCGCGCAGGATGAGCATTTTGGCGAGGACGCGGACTTCGACGCGGTCAAAGCTGTTGGTCAGGGCTTTGGTTTTGGCGAAATCGGCTTTCGCTAGCGAGATGAGTGTTGTGTTAGCGATGCCAAGCTCCTTTGTCACGCCTCGTATCATCTGGCCGCCAAACATACCGACCTGCACTTCGCCATCGTCGATCATCTCTTCGTTGACATCGATAAACTCGGCGACCTTTACAAAAGCTGAGATCGTGTCGTTCGCCCGCAAAATAACATTCTCGAGCATCGGAAATGCCTTGTCAGGGTTGGCCTCGGCATAACCGCTCGCGACCATCCATGTGAAGAGAAAATCCTGATAATTCTTCGGCTGCGGATTTATCAAACGCTCGGCGTCACGCATTATCTCGTCGGCTAGTTCCTTGTCACCGGCCTTCGCGACCTGAGCGGCGAGCAGGCTGAGAGCGGTGATCTTCTTGTCCTTGCCGGGCGTTGAGGTGATGGTCTTGCGGGCGCTGGCGATGATCTTTTCGCGTTCTTCCTTTGGCAAAGTTTTATTGCCGAGGCTTAGAACGTCTTTCATCATCTGTTCGGACTTGCGGTCTCGTTCCTCTTGCTCCTGCTGATGAGAATTTGAATTCGATTTCGAGCCAACAGTTGAATTCGCGGAAGAGTTTGCGGATTGGGACGCTGTGTAAACGGCGTTCGCCATCGAATTCGTACTTGACTTGTAACCCGAGTCGGCGACTTTCATTTTCGCCCTGATCTGTGCACCGCGTCCCGGAGAAAACTTCTCGATTAGATCGGCATAAACCATGCCCGAATAGTCGACGTCATCATCACCACCCGCAAGCAAGACTTGAGCAAAAGCATCGGCAATATCTCTAAGATCGTTCTGGGAATAGATGGGTTTCTTTCCCTTGGGTTTTTTCGAAGCATCGAGATTCTCATCTCCGTAAGAAAGGAGTTGACCGAATACGTAATGGCCCTTGACCGACTTTTTGTCGGATTTGACCTTGCTGAGAATGGCGGCGCCAAACTCTATGCCCTTGTCCGCATCCTTGGCATATATTTTTTTGAGCAGTTCGATATGGTTGCCGTCGATCCCTTCTTTGATCGAGTTGGCGGCAAATTTTGCCGCCGCTGCAGCATTGGTCTCAGCGATCTGCTTCATCAGTTGAAGCTCAAAATATTTATCGGACTGCTCCGTTTCCTTACGGAATTTGGCATTGGTAATGAGCGAACCCGTGTCATAAAAAAAGCTGTAGGCCGTCTCAGGATCGTGCTCCGCTAGACTCAACGCGATCTGCTGGCGGACGGCCATCGCGATGCGCAATTTACGCTCGACTGGCGTACGGGCCGAGCCGCCAAACATAAAACTCGGAGCAAAATCTTCGTCTTCCGGGACGTCAAGCGTATTCATCTGGCCGTCGAGTTGGCTGAGAAGCTGTTTGAAATCGGTGATCGTCGTGGCGTACATCGCCCTGGCATCTTTCTCGCTGTGAAACCACATCAGCGACGCCATCTCGGCGCTAAAACTGATGCGATTTTCCACCGAACGCATACGGCTGAGGTCCTGAGATGTCTCCCGCAAGAATTCGACGGCATTTTCGGTGAGCTTTTCTGGCTCGGGCGTTTTCTTCGGATCGCTCGGATTCTGGCCGAGGGCGCAAATTGTGGAGAGAAGAATTAATGAGAGCAACAGTATTCGCGGCATAAAGTTCGGTCTCCGTGTGGTGCGTTTATGATAGATTTAAAGTCTTCGATAGTAAACAAAGAACGCAGTTGGTCAAACGTCTTTGCAAAACAATTTAGATGCTGTTGGTAATCGATAATTACGACTCTTTTACATACAATCTCGTCCAATATCTGGGCGAGCTCGGGGCGGAGATGCGTGTCGTTCGCAATGACGAAGTGACGCTCGATGAGGTGGAGTCGATGCAGCCCGAACGCATTTTGATCTCGCCCGGCCCGGGAACGCCAGAAACGGCGGGCATCTCGCTCGGCGTTATCGAGCGCTTCGCCGGAAGGCTGTCGATACTCGGCGTTTGCCTCGGTCATCAGGCGATCGGACAGTATTTTGGCGGGAAAGTGATCCGGGCGCCGGAGCCTGTCCATGGGAAACCGGTCGAGATCAGGCATGACGCTCGAACGATATTTGCCGATATTCCAAATGATTTTGAGGCGGGGCGTTATCATTCGCTAATAGTGGAGCGGG
>JANNWQ010000271.1:0-9517 GCA_031408595.1 Acidobacteriota bacterium
TCGTTCAGTTTGAGATCGTCATCGATGGCGGCCAGTTGCTCGACGATATGAACAAGGTCGGCGTTGCCAATATGATGGCGCGGATGATGACGCAGGGCACGAAGAATAAAAGTCCGCAGGAACTCGAAGAAGCGATCGACCAGCTCGGTTCCGCGATCAATGTCTTTGCCTCGACCGAAGATGTGCGTATCAGTGTCAATACGCTGGCGAAGAATTACGATGCGACACTGGCGTTGGTCGAAGAGATCTTATTCGAGCCTCGTTGGGATGCCAAGGAATTTGATCTGATCAAACAGAGCGTTAAGAGCCAGATCCAACAGCAGCGTGGTAATCCAAATGCCATCGCCACTGCGGAATTTAACAAGCTGATCTTTGGTGAAACGAATATGCGTTCACGAAGCATTCTCGGCACTGCCGCGACCGTCGATGCGATCACGCTCGAGGATCTCAAAGCCTTTTACTCGAAGAATCTGTCCCCGTCGGTCGCCAGAATGCACGTTGTGGGGGCGCTTGATAAGGCGAAAATCGTCGGCTCGTTGAAAGGGATAAATACGCGTTGGGTAGCGAAGAAGGTCGAGATTCCCGTTTATAAATTGCAGGAACCGCCCGCCAAGGCCCGAGTTTATTTCTATGACGTTCCGAATGCCGCCCAGTCAGTTCTCCGGTTCGGCTATCCGGCTCTTCCGGCCATGAATGCGGACTTCTATCCCGCCACCGTCGCAAACTACATACTCGGGGGCGGCGGCTTTGCGTCGCAATTGACCCAGCAACTTCGCGAAGGGAAAGGTTACACGTACGGGATTACCTCGGGTTTTGGAGGTTCGCGTGATTCCGGCACGTTCTCGATCCAGAGCGGCGTGCGCGCAAACGTTACGTTAGAGAGTGCTCAACTTGTTAAGAGCATTCTGGACAACTACGGCAAAAATTACTCAGACAAGGATCTCGAGACAACAAAGAGTTTCCTAATCAAAAGCAACGCCCGTGCATTTGAGACGGCCAGTGCCAAACTCGGGATGCTTGAGAACATCAGCAAATACGGCTGGAAGCCCGATTACATCAAGGGCCGCGAACAGACCGTTAAGGAAATGACCATCGCTCGTATCAAAGATCTTTCGGCAAAGTACCTCGATCCAAATCGAATGATATGGCTCGTCGTCGGCGATGCGAAAACGCAGTTGCCACGGCTGAAGGAACTAGGATTTGGCGAGCCGGTACTTTTACAGAAATAGTTTATGGCAAAATCTAAGGCACCATCAAAGATCGATAAAAAGATCCTGATAACGGGCGGGACCGGCTTTCTTGGCACCCACATCGTGCGTCAGTTTCTCGCGGCCGGTGAGAAGAATCTCAAGGTAATGGCTTCGCACGTGCCTGAGTGGATGAAGGACGCCGGCGTGAAGGCGGTTGAGGGTTCGGTGACGAACGCGGAGGATGTTGCAAAGGCGTGTAAGAATGTCTCGGCGATCTTTCACCTTGCTGGCAAGGTCTCGCGTGATAATGATGACGCGGCGTCGATGAATAAGATCCATCTCGAGGGTACGCGTCTGTTGTGCGAGGGAGCGACGGAGGCTGGAGTCGAGACGATGATCTTGGCTTCGTCGAGTGGGACAATCGCTGTGAGCGAGGACGAGACGGTATTTGACGAGACATTTCCGCAACCGGTCGAGATCTTCAGTCGTTGGGCTTACTACGCGTCGAAGTATTATCAGGAACGTGCGGCGTTAGAGAACTTCAACGTCGACGGGCAGCGGCTTGTGATTCTTAATCCGTCGCTGCTACTCGGCCCTGACGACGACCGTTTGAGTTCTACGAAACCTGTACTCGATTTCCTCGGTAAAAAGATACCTTACAGCCCGAGCGGTGGTTTGAATTTTGTCGATGCCCGTGACGCAGCCGCTGCTTTTATTTCGGCACTCGACAAAGGGAAGCATCAGGAGAAGTACTTGCTTGGGGGCGAGAATATGACCTTCGAACAGTTTTTCCGCCGGCTTGAGAGGTTGTCAGGCGTGTCGGCACCGATGCTCAAGGTGCCTAAGAAGCTCGCAATGGCGGGCTCAAGCATGATCAGTTCGCTCTACAAAAACTGGGGCAAACAATCGCCAGTTATGCCAAACGAAGTCGAGCAGGCTGAGTATTTTTGGTATTTTGATTCGTCGAAGGCGAAGGAAGAATTGGGTTTCGATCCGCGTGACCCGCAGGAGACGTTGCAGGATACCATCACGTATCTTCGCGAGAATATTCTCGGCGGCGGGGCTTTCAAATGATCCAACCTTGCTCTGCGTCCTCAGCGATCTCTGCGTTAAAGATGTTCTTAACGCAGAGACCGCGGAGGACGCAGAGAAATCTTCCATTCACTTTTCTGCTGGCTTGAAGAAAAAAAAGAAAAATATCGCGGCGTGCCTTTGATTAACGTCTTTGGCATAGCCTTTGGTTCGTCGCGAACTGTCCTCGACCGTACCGCTTGAACTCACATATCCAAGCGTCGAGCGGCTTGAGTTTTCGACGGTTCCGCTTTCGGTGATGTAGCCAAGCGTACGGCGGCTTGAGTCTTCGATCGTGCCGTTTTTGGTGAGATATCCGATCGTGCGACGGCTGCTGTCTTCGATCGTGCCGTTGGAATTGATGTGTCCGAGCGTTCGACGGCTTGAGTCTTCGACGGTGCCGCCGGATGAGATGTAGCCGATCGTTCTGCGACTGCTGTCCTCGATCGTTTGTGAAAATGCCGTAACCGCTAATATCGCGAAAACTACTAAAATTAGGCCGACCTTTCTCATCATTCCTCCGTTCCGCCTGATGCGTTATTTTGAGAACGGCCAAACAGCCGGAAACCTGCAAAAATAATCAGTCCAACCACCGCCGCGACCAGGATCGCAAGGCCTTCTTTGGCGAAGTCTACATTCGTCAGTAGCCAAATTATCAAGGCGATCGACAAGACAGCGGCTCCGACACCGAGCGGGACGGAAAAAGGTGCAGCCGGAATGTTTTTTCGACTGCGAAAGATCGGCAGAGCGAGACATGTCGTTGCGTATACTAACAGCCGCGTGATCGTCGCGATAGCGACGGCGGTGAGAAATGACGACTGGATAGTCAGCACGAAAATGACGATCGCGGTCGCGATAATAGCGACATAGGGCGTTTTGAATCGCTCATGCGTTCGCTCGAAAACGGCGGGTAGGTCTCGCTGTTCGCTCATTGCAAAGAGCATTCGCGTCGATGCGAGTACGCCGACGTTTAGATTTCCGAAGATCGAGATCAGTGCACCGACCGTGATAAATGCGGCTCCGAACGGGCCGAGGAAAACACTCGCGGCATCAGCAATTGGCCGCTCAGAAGTTGCGAGGCCCGGTAGAGTTCCGATGCTGACGATTTGGATCACAATGTAAAATGCAGCGACGATCAGCAAGCCGACTATCAGGCCGAATGGGATCGTTTTGCCGGTATCTTTTGTCTCGCCCGCCAGAACGACCGACGCTTCAAAGCCGACAAACGCGTAAATTAGCAGCAAAACCGCACTCGAAAATCCCGTGTACTGCGGCACGACGTCAAAATTGAAATTACCCGGCGAAATGAAGAACATTCCCACCACGGCGAAGATCAGCAGCGGCACCAGTTTCCCGACGGTGAATATATTCGTCATTATCGACGACTCCCGGATGCCGAGGAGATTTACGACCGTTATCACTAAAACGACGAGGCTGACTAGGGCGATCCGCATCGCACCTTCGTTGGCTCCGGGGATGAAGAAGCCGAGATATGTGACGAGCAGATTGCAGTTTGCGGCAAAGGTGGCGACGCGGACGATCCAATAGAGCCAGCCGACCTCAAAGCCAACCATCGAGCCAAATGCTTCGCGTGCGTATAGATAAGGGCCGCCGGTGGCCGTGAAACGACTTGCTACCTCGGCATAACATAAGACGATCAGCCCGACGATCAACGCACACAGCACGAATGCTAATAGGCTGTATGCACCGATCTGCGCGTAGACCTTAGCAGGCAAACCAAAAATGCCGGCACCGATTATCGTATTGACCACGACCGCCGTAAAATCCCAACGCCCGAGGCCGCGAACAAGTTTTTCTTCGCTCATTTTCGTGTCTATTGAGGAGAGCTTTTTCCGCTAGCAAAATTCGTCTATAATCGGAACACCGTAAAAGATAACACAGGTAATGAAAATGTCCTTAAAGAGAATCGTTGCGATCCTGACGTACGTCTGCTGTCTGGCCTCGGCCGGCTTTGGCCAAAATGGTGCAAAGAAGGTCGAGATCGTTAAGCCAAAGTCTTATCAGGCTCCAAAGATGACCGCATCTCCGGCGTTGAAAGGTATCGTCGATGGGGCAGTGGCCGAGGCGATGGAGAAATTCTCGTCTCGAGGTTTGAAGGCTTCTGACTTTGCCGTCACTGTGATCGACCTTCGCGACGAAACAAAGTTCAACTGGGCCGAGTACCGCGGTGAGGACAAAATCTACCCTGCGAGCGTCGTGAAAATGTTCTTTATGGCCGCATTGGAACGGCAGCTTGAGGACAAAAAAGTGGCGATGACGACTGAACTTCAGCGTGGGCTCAAGGACATGATCGTCGATTCGTCGAATGAGGCGACGCAGTACATTCTCGACGTTTTAACCAGCACGGCGAGCGGTGCCGAGATGCCGCAGAAGGATTTTGAGGCGTGGCAATACAAACGCAACCGCGTAAATCGTTGGTTCTCGTCAATGGGCTATACAAATATTAATGTCAACCAAAAAACATTCTGCGAGGACGCCTACGGCATCGAGCAGCAGTCGCGTAATTACAAAGGCCAGAACCGCAACATGATCACGACCAATGCAACTGCGCGTTTGATGGCCGAGATCGTCACCGGAAACTTGAATACTCCCGAGCGAACTGCGCGAATGATGGCTCTGATGAAACGAGACCCGTTCGGCAAGGCCGTCGACGGTGACGATCAGAACAATGGATTCACCGGCAAATATTTTATCGACCGCAACATCCGCGATGTAAAACTTTGGTCAAAGGCGGGCTGGACCAGTAAAACACGACACGATGCCGCCTATGTTGAGACCGCTGACGGTTTGAAATTCGTGATAGCGGTTTACACCGAAAATCACGCGAACGAAAGAAATATCATCCCGACGATCGTCGGTAAGGTGATGGATGGGATGAAGAAGAACTAGACTATTTTCCAGGAGATAAACATGAGAACGCGATTAGTATTGCTTGCTGTATTGCTCTTTCTGCCGGTCATTTCTTTCGGCCAGGGCTCGTACAAAAAGCCGCCCAAGGAAATAATGGACGTACTAAACGCTCCGGCGACGCCGGATGCGACGATTTCGCCGACGCGCGACCGGATCGCATTGCTCGAACGGCTGCGCTATCCGCCGATCTCCGAGTTGGCGCAGCCGATGCTTCGTATAGCCGGGCTTCGGATCAATCCGAATACCAACGGCCAGCATCGCCAGCAATATTCCGTGAGCTTAAAGATCAGGAATGTTTCAGATGGCAAGGAAACGTCGGTCGCGGTCCCCGCAGGAGCGCAGTTGATCTCAGCCCAGTGGTCGCCGGACGGTAAATACATGGCGGTAGGGAACATCACCCCGACTGGTGTCGAACTTTGGATCGTCGATGCCGCAACTGCCAGGGCCATGAAAGTAAACGGCGTAAAGATCAATACTGCCTTTGGCGGATTTAGCTGGGAAGATTCAAAGACTATCTCGGCGCGACTTGTTCCATCAAAACGAGGGATGGCCCCAGGCTATCAGAATTTAGTGCCGAGCGAACCAAATATTCAGGAGACAGCTGGCCGAACCGGTGCGATCGCCACCGTCCAAGATCTGCTGAAAACTCCGAATGACGAGCGTTTGTTCGAATATTACTGCTCATCGCAGATCGCACTGATCGACATCAGCGGTAAGGTTCGCGAGATCGGCTCTCCGGCTTTATACGACAACGTCAACTTTTCACCGGATGGTAAATATGTCCTTGTATCGCGTATCGAACGCCCCTTTTCGTACCTTTTTCCTTCCAACCGCTTTCCCAAGAAGGTAGAGGTTTGGGACACAAACGGTAAGCTTATGACAACCGTTGCGACGATCCCGCTACAGGACAGTTTGCCGAGCGGCGGCGTTCAAACCGGGCCGCGAGGTTATAGTTGGATACCAGTTGAACCCGCGACGCTGATGTGGACAGAAGCTCTCGACGGCGGCAATCCCCGTACAAAAGTCGCTTTTCGCGATAAACTAATGAAATTTTCGGCTCCGTTCTCGGGCTCTGCGTCCGAGGTTCTCAAGACCGAACATCGTTTTCAGGGCCGTCAGTTCGGTGAGAAAGACGGCATGCTGTGGTACGGCGATTTCAACCGCGATACGGCGGTGCGTCGATCCTTCGTCACCGATTATCGAAATCCGGTGAATATTACGAAGATCCTGGAACTAAACACGAACGACCGCTATGGCGACATCGGACAGCCGCTAACGAAAACTCTGCCGAATGGTGTCAATGTAATTCGTCAGAACGGCGACGATATATTTCTCACGGGAACTGGGGCCTCGCCGCAGGGCGATCGTCCATTTTTCCGGCGGATGAATATTAAAACGGGAAAGATCGACGAGATATGGCGTTCCGGAATTGACGAATACGAGTCGTTCGCCGGGATCATCGACGACAACGGCGGGAGTTTCTTTACCCGCAAAGAATCGCTCACGGAACCCTCAAATATCTTTATCCGCAGTTCGACCGGGGTCAGGAAAGTAACGGATTTCGTAGATCCGTCGCCGCAGCTTCGTGGTATTAAGAAACAGCTTGTCCGGTACAAACGCGCCGACGGAGTAGATCTTTCGTTCACCCTTTATCTGCCGCCTGGTTACAAAGAGGGAACGCGGCTGCCGGCCGTTGTCTGGGCGTATCCGCAAAGCTTTACCGATAGCGATCTGGCCGGTCAGGTTAGGGGCTCCACAGATCGCTTTACGCAGATCAGCGGCACTTCACACCTCTTCCTGTTGCTGAGCGGTTACGCGATCATGGACAACGTGGCGATGCCGATCGTCGGTACGCCGGAGAAGAAGAACGACACGTTCGTCAAACAGATCGTCGATTCGGCTCAGGCTGCGATCGACAAGGCGGTCGAGATGGGCGTGGTCGACCGCGACCGCATCGGCGTCGGCGGACACAGCTACGGGGCGTTCATGACGGCGAACTTGCTTGCGCACAGCGACTTGTTTCGAGCGGGAATTGCACGTAGCGGTGCGTACAATCGAACGCTTACGCCCTTCGGTTTCCAGGACGAAGAACGCAATTTCTGGGAGGCGACCAATATCTATAACGCCGTCTCGCCGTTTTTCTTTGCGAACAAGATCAACGAACCGATCCTCCTCATGCACGGCGAGGCGGACAACAATACGGGAACCTTCCCGATCCAGTCCGAACGCCTCTACGCCGCTATCAGCGGCAACGGCGGCACCGCACGTCTCGTAATGCTCCCGCACGAATCCCACGGCTACTCGGCCCGCGAATCGACCGAGCACACGCTTTTCGAGATGGTCAATTGGATGGATAAGTACGTGAAACCGGCGAAACCGGCCGCGGCTCGCGTTGCTGAGCGGTAGGCCGCTCGTTTGGTTGCGGCTGTGCCGGTCTATTTGCGGAAAAGCTATGCTTTTCCGGCATGCGGTCATTGATAACTGCGGCTATGCCGCCGTTTCTTCGCGACTGTCGAAGGAGCGGCGGCTTAGCCGCAATTGCTTTGTCACGACCACGGCGAAGCATAGCTTCGCCGCAAATAGACGGGCAAGCCCACGAGAATTAGTGTCCTGAAACCGATGTCAACGATTGTTCGGCTTGAAGCATTTACTGAACGTCGGCGACGTTGATGACTGGCGAAATGGGCTGAATATGGTGTTTGCTGTTGAAACCGAGTCGTTTGCTAGCTTCGCGAAGCAGTTTTTCGACGGCTTTGGCGGGAATCGGACGTGAAAATAGGTAACCCTGCCCGAGGCTACAGCCGAGTGATCGGAGCATGTCGAGTTGCTCCTGTGTCTCGATACCTTCCGCTACGACTTCGATACCGAGATTCTCGCCAAGCATCAGAATGGTCTTGACGATGGCGGTTCCTTTGTCATTCCCTTCCATTTTGTCGATGAATGATCGGTCGATCTTGAGGCGGTCGAACGGAAAACGCTGGAGATACGAGAGGCTAGAGTAGCCAGTACCAAAATCGTCGGTCGAGAGCGAGATGCCAAGCTCGTTGAGCGACGTGAGCACTGAGAGTGCACGCTCGGCATGCTCCATGACATTCGTTTCGGTCACCTCAAGCTTTAGCTGACTTGGCGTGAGTCCCGTTTCGAGCAGGACATCCTTGACTTGTGAGGTCAGGTTGGGGTGCATGAGCTGCTTCGCGGACAGATTTACGCTGACCGACAATGGGTCTGCAAATTTCGATTGCCAGCGGACAACCTGGCGACACGATTCCTCGATGATCCACTTGCCGATAGGGATGATGAGGCCGGTTTCTTCGGCGACGGTGATGAATTCGTTGGGGTTGACGAGGCCGTGGACGGGATGTCGCCAGCGGATCAGAGCCTCGAATTCGCGGATCGCTCCGGTTTCGAGGTTAACGATCGGCTGATAAAGTACCTCAAACTGCTTTCGTTCGACCGCATGCCGCAAATCGGTCTCGACCTGAAGCAAATTCATATTGCGAACATGCATTTCGCGGTCAAATATCTCGTAGCGAGCCTTGCCGGATTCCTTCGCCCGGTACATCGCGGCGTCAGCGTCGCGTAGGAAGTCTTCGGCGTTGCGGATCACATTGCTCGAATTCACGATACCGATGCTAGCCGTGGTAAAAACCTCGTAATTGTCTATCTTAAAAGGCTCTGAGATCCGCGTCTGTAGTCGCTCGGCCACGCGGGCCACTTCGGTCGTGTCGCCGCTGCGGTTGAGTAAGATGGTAAATTCATCGCCGCCCAGTCGAGCGACGACATCGCCCGGACGGACACAAGCCGTTAGACGTTCCGCGATGGCGATCAGCAATTTGTCACCGACGGCGTGGCCGAGACTGTCGTTTATTACCTTAAATCGGTCGAGATCGAGGAAGAGCACGGCAAAGCGCGCATGAGCGTTGTCGGCAGTCCGTTCGACGGCGAGGCGCAAGTGGTCCATAAACGAGACGCGGTTAGGTAGGTCAGTGAGAGTATCGTGCAACGCGTAGTGGCGAAGGCGTTCCTCGGCACGTGTGCGTTCTGTAATGTCACGAAAGCAGGCGACGCGGCCGACCGGCGTGCCCTCTAAATATTGCGGCTGCGAATATCGTTCGAAAATCCGACCATCCCTTAGCTCAAGCAATTCGGTGAATGTGCCGTGCTCATCAGCATAGGTCTCTTGAAGTTGACGGCGGAAATCGTCGGTGTTTTTGACCTGCTCCGTGACCAATTTGACCAGCCGCTTTCCGTCTTTCGACTCCATTATTTCCGCGTCAACGCCCCACATCTCGATGAATTTCTGATTGGCAGTGACGATCTGCTGG
>JANNWQ010000272.1:0-27527 GCA_031408595.1 Acidobacteriota bacterium
GTATTGCCGACCTCGATCGCCACCGGCATCATTCTGCCGGCAATGAACCTTTCGGCATTTCAAAGGAAGAACGATACCAAGCTGATCGCTTCGACTCAGATCCACGCGTTCAACAACGAAGATTCGTCGGCCCGCATCGGCCAGCGTGTTCCGGTGCAGAGTGCACAGTTTGTTGGCCTCGGACAGCAGCAGCAGGGCGGCGGCGTGGTTTCTAACGTCATCAACTACGAGCAGGTCGGCCTGACGCTCAAATTTAAGCCGATCGTGTTCCCGAACCAGGACGTACAGGTCGCAATGGAGATCGAGTCGAAGGACGTATCCGGTGCATCCACGCTGACTCCCACGTTCACCGAGCGTACTATCAAAGGTACGGCCCGTATTCAAAATAATAAGACTTTGCTGCTCGCCAGCGTCGCTCAGGGCGTTGAGTCGAGAGGTAAAGAAGGCTTACCGCTGCTCGGCCTTATCCCGATCATCGGACGCCTTTTCACTGCACCGACGCGTGATAATCGCCAGGTCGATATCGTTATTGCTGTGACACCACGTGTGATTCGTGCTCCCGCCATTTTGCCGGAAGACGAGGTCGAGCGGCAGACGGGCAGTCTTGGTATCCCGACGAACAACAATCTCGAGGCGATGATCATCGAGGAAGAGCGTGAAGAACAACTTGCTGCGGCCCGTCGTATGGGTAATACGGCTGTTGTGCAACTCCCCGATCAGGCCCCTGATTTCGTTAGGACCGATGCTAACGCGACCGCTCAGCCAAACAACATCGTGACTGCCGAAGCGGCGGTTGTGAAACCCGCTGACGTGCCCACGACGATCCTCAAGCCGATTGACAGCACGGTCAAGACGCTTCAGTTAAATCAGACATCCGACGTTACAAAAGTCCCCGAGACCGTTGAGGTGAAGGCCACTGAGCCGGAGACACCAGTCGAAAAGGGTGCAGTCGGTTCGGTCAACCTTGCTTTCGGAGCCGAAATTCCCGAAATGAAGGCGGGTGAGAAGATTAGAATCCCCGTGCTCGTGAAAGGTAACGGTAGATTTCAGTCGGCGGTCATCGGACTCAATTTTGACGCGGCTAAGGTCGCGGTGCGAAGTATTGCATTTGGTGACGCATTTGGAATAACTGCGGTAAACGGTGTAGCGATTCCTTTCCTTAACCAGAACGGCAAAATGTACGTGTCCTTGCTGACCAAGGACGGCCTTGAGATCGGTGCGGGAGGTACGCTTGCCATCATTGAGATCGAAGCACTGACGGCTGGCAAGCCAGTGATCGCCTTTGACCGGAACGTTCTCAGTTTCCTCGCCGGTGACGGCAGGAATCTGGCTGTCAAATTCGAATAGCCAAGGTATGAAGAATCGATTTTACAATCGGCGAGGCGAGCGTGGCTTTAGCCTGCTCGAACTCGTGACCACCCTCGGTGTGCTTGCCGTCCTGGTGATGGGAACCCTTCCGCTTGCGGAGAATGGCCTCAAGCGTCAGAAAGAGCAACGTCTGCGCGACGCTCTCAGGCAGATGCGTGCGGCGATCGATGAGTTCAAACGCGACACTTTCGGAGCGTGTCCGCAGGGAGCTATAAATTCGACCAACCCGACGATCCCGGGTGGCGGAGTCAATGCCCCGGCTGATCCGCGAAGCCGCGTTGTGATCGATGATTGCAAGATATTTGACTCGGAGAATCTTGATCGTTATCCCCCGTCGCTCGACCAATTGGTCGATGGTGTAAAGGTCCGGGCTCGTGGGCCGAACGTTCGCGGCGGCAGTGGTCTTCGAGAAGGTGATAAGCAGGCGACTGAGATCAACGAGGAAAAAGAGATTATAAAGGTCTATCTCCGCAAGGTGCCCATCGATCCGATAACCGGCGAACCGGAATGGCGAATACGCTCTTCATATCAGAGTGCTGATTCGGAAAATTGGGACGATGTAAATGTTTTTGACGTGCGTTCGACCTCGGATGAAGAAGCATTAAATGGTGAGAAGTATAGTGATTGGTAAATTGGGAAGTTACAGAGTTACAGAGTTACCGAGTTGCGAAGTTCGGAATAGGCCGAGGCCTTTCGGAACTCCGCAACTTCGTAACTCTGCAACTCTCAAAACTCAACGAGGCTTCTCGTTGCTTGAGTTGATGATCGCGATGTTTATCATGATCATCCTGCTGTCCATCGCGGTGCCGACGTATGAGCGAAGTGTGCGGCAGGCTCGCGAGATCGTGCTCAAGGAAAATCTTTTTCAGATACGCCGATCGATCGATCAGTTTCGTGCCGACAAGGGCAAATTACCTCAGTCGGTCGAGGATCTTGTGACCGAGAAATACCTCCGCGAAAAGCCGATCGACCCGATCATGGAAAAGACCGAGTGGAACGAGATCCAGGGCGAGGATTCCAATTCCCCTGACGGTGAATCCGGCCTTGTCGATGTCAAGAGTCTCGCAGAAGGCGAAGATACGCAGGGCATTGCCTTTAGCGAATATTAATATGTTCTCATCGATCACTCAGCCAAATTATCCCAACGCCGCTCTTGGTATCGAGGCGGGCAGCATCTCGGCCGTTGCCCTTTCCGGCAGTCGTCGTCAGTACAATGTAAAACAGGCGGCCACGGTCGAGCTTGCTCCTGGCGTTGTGACACCAAGTTTTATCGACAAGAACATCGTAAGCGATGCTGCATTTGCCGCGACTCTCCGCGAGGTTGCCGAGATCGCAGGCCTAATGGGTCAGAAGCGATGGTCAATAGCCCTGCCGAGCAGCACGGCCCGCACGACTATTTTAACGCTCGACAGCGTGCCCACGTCACGAGCTGAGGCCGAAGAGGTCATCGACTGGAAAGCCGAGCAGAGCTTTGGAGTGCCGGCGGCACAACTCCGTATCGCACGCCAGAAGATCTCGCCCGACCGCGAAGGCCGCACTCGTTATTTCGCGACTGCTGTCAAACTTGCGGTCATTGACGAATTCGAGACACATTTTGAATCGTTTGGCTGGAAGACCGGCCTCATTCTGCCGCGTGCGGTGGGCGAAGCCAATTGGCTAATGAACCGAGCAGACAAGAGTGATTCATTGCTGATCAGTGGGAATGACGATGGATTTACAGCTCTCTTGCTCCGTGGCACTGAGCCGGCGGTCGTTCGCTCGGTCACATGCCGACCGGGTGAGATCGATGATGAGATCTACCGTCTTGTTATGTTTTACAACGACCGGTTTGGCGGGGAAGTAGGAAACGACCTGCTCGAACGTCTTCTGGTTATCGGCCGCCATCTCGTCCCGGCGAAAGTTCAAACCATTGCGTCCGAGGCTCTCGGCCGTAGCCTTCGAGTCATGTCAAGCGATGAGATCGGCCTCAATCTGCCGGTCGGAAGTTTTAGCTTCGATGACATTGCTGCTCCGGCTGGTTTAGCGGCACTCGGAGCATAGGAACTACGATTTCAGTTCAGCGATAGTCGCCCCGTTTCCGCCTTGGTCGGACGGGGCGAAACCGTATTTGGCGACGTGAGCGTGGCTTTTTAGGAAGTGATGGACGTAGTTCTTTAAGGCTCCCGTTCCAAAACCGTGGATGATGCGGACGCGAGGGAGAGAGGACATATAGGCTTCGTCGAGGAAGCGGTCAATCTCGTACTCGGCGTCTGCGGTGGTTTTGCCGATTAGGTTGAGTTCGGCAGGGATGTCGTAGCCATCAATGTCACGCGTCAGTCCGCCGGATGCCGATGCTCGTATTACTTTTTGAGATTCTCCAATGGGCTGCTCGGCAAGTTGGAGATTGACGATCTTTTCGCGAAGACGCATTCCGCCTACTAGAACCTCGGCGACATCTTTGTCCATGCGTTCGATCGTGCCGACGTTACCGAAGGATGTGATTACTTTGCTACCGACCGAGAGAACCATTTCGCCTTCTCCCACGGTAATCGGCGACCCAGTCGCTATCGCTCCCGGTTCTGACATGCGGCGTCGTTGAGTACCGGCATCCGCAACCTTAGCGATTACTGCTCGGTTTAGCTCTGCCTTTCGCGATTGGCGTTCCTTCTCCAACTTATTTTTGAGAGTCTTATCTTCGAGGGTTTGCAGGAACGCCTTCGATTGGCGGTCGAATTCGTCGATCGCATTTGCGAGTTCGCTTTCGAATTCCTTCTTGCGTGCCTTTTCTTTTTTTACAGCTTCAACTTCGAGCGAGCCGTATTTCAGCGCAACTGCTTCACGTTCTTCTTCAAGTGCAATTCGGAGGTCGGTAGCGATCTTCGTCTCGGTTTGGAGCTTCCTGAGATAGTCTTCGGCTTCCTGGGCGGAGATATCGAGATTCTCGCGGGCAGAGTCAATTACCGATTGTTCGATCCCGAACCTGCGGGCGATCTCAATACCGGACGACGCTCCGGCTAGGCCGAGGAGAAGTTTGTATGTTGGCTGCAGTGTCTTTTCGTCGAACTCGACCGAGGCGTTGATGATGCTCTCGTCATTTGCGGCATACATTTTCAGGCCGCGATAGTGTGTAGATGCGATGACCTGAGCACCCTTCGAGCGAAAATGATCAACGATCGCAACGCCGAGGGCAGAACCTTCTTCTGGGTCGGTGCCCGTACCGGCTTCGTCGAGCAAGACGAGCGATGGCGGCACGCACTCATGAATCATCCCGGCGATGTTCGACATATGTGACGAGAACGTCGATAGATTTGCACTCAGAGATTGGTGATCGCCGATGTCCGCAAGTATTGATCGGTAGAAAGGAATTTTCGCCGCTGCTGCCGGAACAGGAAGGCCGGAGATTGCCATTAGGCTGAGTAGTCCTGCCGTTTTCAGCACAACTGTCTTACCACCGGCGTTCGCACCAGAGATGATCATAATGGCGTGTTCGCGACTCAATCCGAATGTGCTCGGGACGATTTCGGACGAGGTGTTGCCCGCGTCAAGTTGTTTGCGGCTAGCTGCTAGTAATTTCAAATTCTCTTCGAGCAGCGGATGGCGGGCATCGGTGAGATCTAGGGTTTCGGTGTCCGCTATTTCCGGGACGACTGCCTTGAATTTGCGGGCGAATTCGACTTTGGCTTTTACAAAATCGAGTTCAGCGACCGCATCGACTGCGGCTTCGACCGCCGGTAATTGCTCTCTTAATGACTCGGTTAGGGCGAACAAAATTCTTGCGATCTCGCGTTCTTCTTTGCCTTTAAGATTTTGAAGCTCGTTGTTGGCCTCGATGGCTTCGAGTGGTTCGACGAAGACGGTCGAGCCGCTGGAGGAGAAGCCATGAGCAACACCCGTAACCTTACCGCGAAAGTCGGTTTTTACAGGTATAACAAACCGGTCATTTCTGACAGTGACGATCTCGTCCTGGATAGCGTTTCCGGCGGCACGCATCGCAGATTCGAGGGATTTCGTGAGTCGCCCTTTTTGAGCGTTTATCTCGCGTCGAAGTTTGGCAAGTTCCGGCGACGCCGAATCGTCGATCTCGCCGCCGGGCAACAGCTTTTTGTTGATCTGATCGATAACAGCAAGCAGCGTCGGCGGAATGTGTTCAACGGTCTGCCAGAGTGTTGGCGCCGTTTCCTTTTCGGGTTGAATCGATGAACGAGCGAACAGTGCTTGATTGCAAACGCGAGCAACATCGAGCATCAGATCTGGTTCGAGGGCGGCGTTTTGAATCTTTAGGATCGCGACCGCGTCGGAAGGGTCCTCAAGCCCGCTGAAGGACCACGAGATCTGCTTTTCTTCATTGATGGCTATCGTTTCCGAGACAGCCGCAAGGGCGTTATCGAGCTTCAGCCGACTCTCGATCGGACGCAGATCAGCGAATCGTCCGACGCCCATCGGTGTCTGGGCGTGGCGGCTGGCAAGCTCGAGGAGTTTGGCATACTCCAATGTGTCGAGCGAAAAACTCATAGAATCTTTAACAACGGATTTACGCGGATTTACACAGATTTAAGAAATTTTCTTGTTCTTATCTGCGAAAATCCGTGAAATCCGTTGTTACTTCCTTATCCGACCACAACGCCTTTCCAAAAGGCGACATAACCCTCAATGTTCTTCGCGTCCGGCTTTGTTTCCGGATAGTACCACGCAGCATCTTTGTTGGTTTCACCGTTTACCACGACATCATAGTAGCTCGCTGTACCCTTCCAGCCACACACGGTGTGCGTCTCGGACGGTTGGAAAAACTCGTTGTTGATCGAGTCGGCCGGGAAGTATTGATTTCCCTCGACCACTATCGTGTTATTGCTTTCCGCCAGAATGGCTCCGTTCCATGTTGCTTTCATTTTGTTATCCCCTTGTGTAATTAAGTCAAAAATCGTTCGCGGATGTCCGGCGTCGGTAGCATACAGGCGTCTTGTCTCCCGAACAAACGATATCGGTTCTTTGCGAAAGTTCTGTAAAAAAAGTCCCGAATGGGTGCCGGTACTATAATAAATACGTACGCCAGCGACCATATCCCGCCCATAGTTCGAGCGACTCGCAAGCCGGCTGTGGAGTGAGTGTAGGCCTTGTCATTTTCTACCAAGACGATCGAATCGATATCGTCACCGATGCCGTGTTTCTCTTGTAACTCCTGCCCGATCTCCGATTGCAGCGGTGCAAATCGGAATTTTTTGTCCGGATCGTGGCTGATGATGAAATTGACAGCACCATTGCAAAAATTGCAGACGCCGTCAAAAAGTACGATCGAACTCATATGAAAATTATAGAGCAAGAAGCGGATAGATTTCAGTCGGGTAAGCGAATAAACTCAGAAACATGGAAACGGAAGTGTTTTGGCGGGCAGTGCAGGCGAGGGACGCGAGGTTTGACGGTGCATTTGTGTTCGGTGTCAAGACAACCGGCATATTTTGCCGTCCGTCATGCTCGGCTAAATCGGCGAAGCGTGAGAATGTCGAGTTCTTTGACGGCATTGCGCGTGCGGAAGACAGCGGTTTCCGCGCGTGTTTGAGATGCAAACCGAAACAGGCGGAACGAGTTGATCCGCAGATCGAATTGGTGATGCGGGCTCTCGATATCATTACGGACGACACAGAGATCTCACTCGACGATCTCAGCCGACATCTTGACCTGAGTCCTTCGCATCTTCAGCGGACATTCAAACGGATCGTAGGCGTAAGCCCGAAAAAATATGCGGAGGTTAAGAGAGTGGAAAGATTTAAGGATGAATTGCGAGGCGGTAGCGATGTCGTAACTGCAATGTACGAAGTGGGTTACGGATCAAGCAGTCGCTTATATGAAAAGGCTGCGGAGAATCTCGGAATGACTCCGGCGGTCTACAAGAAAGGCGGAAAAGGAATGAATATCAACTACGTGATCACCGATTCCGAACTCGGTAAGCTGCTCGTGGCACGGACAAAACGAGGAATCTGCAGCGTGACTTTTGGCGATAATAATGCGAGTTTGAGGGGTGCCCTTGAAAAAGAATTTCCCAACGCTAAGATCGCCGAGGACGCCGAAGGATTAAAGATCGCTGTTGACGCGATCATTAGATATCTTGCCGGCAAAGACAAACGTCTCGTGTTACCGCTCGACCTGCAGGCGACTGCATTTCAACTCCAGGTGTGGGATTTCCTGCGACAGATACCATACGGCGAGACGCGTTCCTACACAGAAGTTGCCGAGGCGATCGGTGATAAAAAGAAAGTTCGAGCCGTCGCTCAGGCATGTGCAAAGAATCGCGTTGCGGTCGTCATTCCCTGCCATCGCGTGGTCGCAAGCGACGGTAAACTGAGCGGCTATCGTTGGGGAGTTGAGCGCAAAAGAAAGCTACTTGAAAATGAGAAAACGGCCTAACACCGGGCTTTGTAGACCGCCTCAACCACGACTGCTGATAGTAACAAATTAGTTTCGCGATGCCTTTTGCGCACGTGAAACTTTTTTTGTATGCTCTCCGTAACATCAAAGTCAAAGCAGTTTCAATTTGAACATAAAAGATATGAGATCAAAGCTATTTTTGCCGCTCGTTGCGGCTATCTGCCTGTCTCTCGGTGTGTCGGCAAATGCTCAGAGCTACGCGATCACGAATGCAAAGATCGTGACCGTCTCGGGCGCGACCATTGAGAAGGGCACGGTCGTCGTGCGGAACGGGCTGATTTTTGCCGTTGGCGCGAATGTCACGGCTCCGGCTGATGCTACGGTGCTTGATGCGGGTGGGGCGACGGTTTACCCGGGCTTCATCGACACTGTGACCAATCTTGGAATAACGGCTCCGCAAGCGGGATCGGGCGGCGGGCCTGGTGGAGGCGGTGGCGGCCAGGCGGCAGCGCCCGCAGCAGCGACGGCACAGCCAACGTCGAATTCGAACTATCCTGCGGGTCTGAGGCCTGAGCTGTTGATCGAAGAATTGCTTCGCGGCGGAGACGCACAGTTTGAGACGAGCCGCAATGCTGGATTCACGTCTGCTCTTTCGACGGGCAGGACGGGGATCTTCAGTGGCCAGTCGGCGGTGATCAATCTTGCAGGCGAATCCGTCTCGTCGCTCGTCATCAGGTCCCCGTTCGCGCAGCACATTTCTTTTGTCACGCTTGGCGGCGGCGGTGGAGGTGGCGGCGGTTACCCTGGTTCGTTGCTCGGAACGTTTTCCGCTCTCCGACAGATCTTCAATGATGCTCGACGCTTGCAGGAGAATCAGCGGGCGTACGCCGCCGATCCCAAAGGGATGCAGCGACCCGGCACCGACAAATCGCTCGAAGCTCTTTTCCCGATTCTGAATCGCCAGATGCCGGTTGTGTTTAACGCCAACAGCGAGATCGAGATCATTCGTGCCCTCGACCTAATGAAGGAATACAACCTCAACGGGATGATCGCGGGCGGCCAGGAAGCTTGGAAGGTGGCAGACCGTCTGAAGTCGCAGAATGTACCGGTGCTGTTCTCACTCAATTTTCCAAAACGTTTGACAGCTTCGTCACCAGATGCAGATCCGGAACCGCTAGCGGTTCTGAGATCCCGGGCCGATGCGCCAAAAGGAGCTTCGAAACTCGCATCGGCCGGTGTGAAATTTGCGTTCCAATCTGGCGGTGTAACGGCGATGGCAGACTATTTTGCCAATGCGGGTAAGGCCATCGAGAACGGCCTTTCCCGTGACGCGGCGATCCGGGCGATGACCCTCGGAGCCGCAGAGATCCTGGGCGTCGACAAGACTCTCGGTTCGATCGAGGCTGGCAAAGTGGCGAACCTTGTTGTTGTCAAAGGCGACCTTTTTGGTCGTGATAAGTTTACTTCGCACGTATTCGTCGATGGCCGCCACTTTGAGCAAAAAGAACCTGTGCGTCCCACAGGCGGTCGCGCTCCTGGCGGACAAGGCGGCGGCCCGGGAGCGACTCCGGCAGCTGCTGGCCCGGCTATGGGCGGCACATACGCGATCACGATCGATGTGCCGGGACAGCCGATCCAGGCGACGCTCAATCTGACTCAGGCGGGAACGACGATCACCGGGACGATGGTCTCGCAGCTCGGAAGCTCGCAGGTCACAAACGGGCGGGCAACCGCAAACGGCTTTAGCTTTACGACCTCTGTGCAGTTCGGCGGAGCGTCGATCGACATTAGTGTTACCGCGACCGTCAGCGGAACTCAGGTCAGCGGAACGGTAGATTCACCGCAAGGGCCGGTGCCATTTTCAGGAACAAAGAATCCTTAAGAAATATAAAAGTTATGCGAAGAACGACAGTTTTTCTAACAATCATCTCTCTTCTTGTGATCTCGCCATCGCTGGTCTTCGGACAATCGAAGGGCGACATTCTCATTAAGAATGCGACAGTAATGACGGCGACGGCGGGCACTTTGCAAGCGACGGACATCCTCGTCCAGAACGGCAAGATCGCCCGGATCGGCAAGAACCTGACCGCCGGTGCTGGCGTGAAGACCATTGATGCTACCGGCAAGTTTGTTACGCCGGGAATCATCGATGCCCACTCGCATACAATGGTCAATGCGATTAACGAAGGCTCGCTTGCGGTCACGTCGATGACGCGGATCCGCGACATGCTACTTCCCGCTGACGTTGCGATCTACAGGGCGTTGGCAGGTGGCGTCACGGCGGCTCTTCTGCTCCACGGTTCGGCAAATCCGATCGGCGGACAGAGCTCGACTGTGAAGTTCAAGTACGGAAGGCCGGTCGAGGAATTTCCCGTCGAAGGTGCTCCGACGGGCATCAAGTTCGCTCTCGGCGAGAACGTCAAGCGTTCGAGTTCTACGCCGCAGCCGGGACAGACATTGCGATATCCGCGAACCCGCATGGGAACGATGGAGGTCATTCGCGATGCGTTTGTACGTGCTCGTGAGTATAAGCAATCGTGGGATGATTTTCGCGCAAAGAAAACCCGAACCCAGCCGCGAAAGGATGAAGAGCTTGATCCGATAGTTGAGATCCTTGAGGGTAAACGGCGTGTTCACGCCCACGGCTATCGTTCAGACGAGCATCTGAACTTACTTCGAATGGCCGAGGAATTCGGCTTTAAGGTCGCCACGCTTCAGCACGGTTTGGAGGCCTTCAAGATCGCACCTGAAATCGCCAAGCACGGAGCGGGCGTCTCGATTTTTGCCGATAGCTGGAGCTACAAGCTCGAAGCGTACGATTCGATACCGTACAACGGATATATTCTCTGGAAGAATGGCGTAAACGTCTCGATCAATTCGGATTCTAATGAACGCATGCGACGACTGAATATCGATGCGGCTAAGATGATGAAGTATGGTGGTGTACCCGAGCAGGACGCCCTTAAGATGATCACGCTAAATCCGGCCATGCAACTCGGCATCGAGAAACGCACTGGTTCTATCGAAGTCGGCAAGGACGGCGATCTCGTAATTTGGTCGGCACATCCTTTCAGTGTTTATGCTGCGGCCGAGGTGACGATCATCGAAGGTGATGTTTACTTTGACCGGGCCAAAGATAAATCGATGCGTATGGACCTCGCCAAGGAACGTGAAGCTTTGGAGAAACTCGACATGAATCGTGCTCCCGGCACAGGCGGAGTTCCGCCACGAGTGCCGACGGAACGGCTTCGCGGTGACCTCGACGACGCAGATCGCGACGGAGGTAACCGATAATGAACTCAAAATTAAAAATGCAAAATGCAAAATTGCTGATACTCGCTGCTGCGGCGACGCTGATTTCGGTTGTTTCGACCATTGGCCAGAGTGACGGCGCTCAGCAGAACAGGACGGGCCGAGGCGGTACTTTTGCGATCGTCGGTGCTAGGGTCGTGACCGTCTCTGGTGCTGTAATTGAGAATGGAACCGTGGTTATTCAGAACGGAAAGATCACAGCAGTCGGTGTCGGAGTTGCTATACCATCTGGTGCCGAACGCATCGACGGCAAAGGCCTTTCGGTATTTCCGGGAATGATCGACGCCTCGACAAATCTTGGCCTCGTCGAGATCGGCCAGGGTGCCAATGCGACTGTCGATGTGCAGGAAGTCGGCACGATGAATGCCAACGCAAAGGCTATCACGGGTGTCAATCCGCATTCGTCGCATGTGAATGTAACGCGCGTAAACGGCATCACGACAGTTGTCTCAGAGCCATCTGGCGGCCTCATCGCAGGTCAAAGCACGGTCATCAACCTGAACGGCTCCACGCAGGCCGACATGGCGGTAGTCGCTGTCCATGGTCTAATCATCAATTTCCCGCGCGTCACTGGCGGCGGTGGATTTGGTGGGGGCGGTTTTGGCGGCGGAGGCGGTGGTGGAGGCGCGGATTTCAATGAACTTGTCCGTCGACGTGATACCGCAGTCGACGAACTGAAAAAGATGTTCCGAGAGGTCGAGGCTTATGCGAAATCGGTTGAGGCTTATGTCAAAGACAAGAGCATGCCTACACCGACTATATCGCTCCGAAACGAAGCGATGATCCCGTATGTTCGTGGGCAAAAGCCGATCCATTTCACGTCGGAGCGTGAACGCGACATCCGTGCCATTGCAAAATTCGTTAGTGAAATGAAGGTCAAAGGCGTCATTGTCGGTGGCCAGGAAGCTTGGAAAGCGGCTGATGTTCTCAAGGCGAATAACATCGCGGTGATTTACACGAACATGTACAGCCTGCCGGTCCAGCAGGACGATCCGTACGATTACCTTTTCGAAGCTCCTTCCTTGATGCAGAAGGCCGGTGTAAAATTCGCTATCTCGACCGGCGAAGGCGGCGGCGAAGTTCGAGATCTGCCTTACCAAGCGGGAATCGCCGGAGCTTACGGACTCGGAAAGGACGAAGCTCTGAAATCGGTCACGCTCTATCCGGCCCAGATCCTCGGCATCGACGACAAACTCGGCTCGATCGACGTAGGCAAAATGGCAAACCTCGTCGTCACCGACGGCGACATGCTCGACGCTCGAACAAACCTAAAGTACCTTTTCATCAACGGCCGACTTGTGCCGCTGACGAGCAGACACACTGATCTGTTCGATAGCTTTAAGGACCGGAAGTAGAGTTGGCCACAAAAAGCACAAAAGGGCACACAAAGAGCAAGCTCTTTTTTGTGTCCTCTGCGCTTTTTGTGGCTAATCTTTCTGAGGAATTTCTTCGCCTTCTTCGAAGAATTCAAGGGAAGCAGAATTTAGACAATATCTTTGCCCCGTCGGGGGTGGGCCGTCGGGGAAGACGTGACCTTGGTGGCCGTTGCATCTGCCGCATCTTATCTCGACGCGGCGCATGCCGTAGGCGGTGTCTTCGATATTAGTGAGGTGATCTTTGTCGAACGGTGCGTAGAACGAGGGCCAGCCGGTGCCGGAGTTGAATTTCTTTTTTGAATCGAAAAGCGGCAGGCCGCAGAGACGGCAGGCGTAGATGCCTTCGAGTTTGTTATCGAGCAAGGTGCCGCAGAACGCGGGTTCGGTGCCATGGTCTAGGAGGATACGATATTCCTCTTCGTTTAGGTCCTGAGCGAGACGATCGATCGCTTCTTCGCTAAGTGGTGTGATGTCGTAGCCGCTATCTGAGAGTTCTTTTTCACTCATAATTTCTTGGTTTGAGAGTTGAACCACCCCCTATCGCAGGTGGTTCTGACTATGCACCCGCCTACGCAGGCGGTTCTGACTTGAAGACTTGTTTTTCGAGCTTGCGTAAGCGCGATGCAAATTCGCCGAGTTTGCGAAACGCGGCGGTCGAACGGAGCCATTCTCGGTTGTCGAAAGCCGGGATGCCGGAGATGACTTTGCCGGGTTCTACATTATGCGAGGTCGCGGATTTAGCAGTGATGACGGCGTCGTCGCCAACCTTTAAATGTCCGGCGATACCGACCTGGCCGGTTAGAATGACGCGTTTGCCGATATGCGAACTGCCGGCGAGGCCGGTTTGTGAACAGATCAGGGCATCTTCATCGATGGTGCAGGAATGGCCGATCTGGACGAGGTTATCGATCTTGGCTCCGCGTTTGATACGGGTTTCCCCAACCGATGCACAGTCGATGGCTGTGTTTGCACCGATCTCGACATCGTCTTCGAGTACGACTCGCCCGGTCTGCGGTATCTTAAGCCAGCTCTTGTCTTCGTTCTTGGCATAGCCAAAGCCGTCTGAGCCGATCGTAGAATTGTTGTGAATAATGCAGTTGCGGCCCACCTCGCAGTCGTCCCTTACCGAGACCCCGGAATGGATCGTGCTACCTTCCCCCACTTTCACACCTTGATAGAGCGTCACATTCGGCATTATCCTCACTCCGCCTGCAATGGAACAATTCGCCCCAATCACCGCATTTGCGTGAACCTCGACATTGTCCGAAACCGTGGCGGTCGGGTCGATAACGGCTGAAGTATGCACAAATGGTGTCAATTTCGGCTCCGGAAAGAACGCCCGCATCGCTAGCGTGTATGCGACATACGCATCTTTCGCTCGTAAAACCGCGATATCTACGCGATCGATCTCAGCACCTTCATTAAGGTATATTGCCGTTGCTTTTGTCGAAGCGATCTGCGGCGTGTATTTAGGATTCGCCAAAAACGTCACGTCGCCGACACCCGCCAGATCGAGTCCCGCGGTCGATGTTATCTCGAGGTCGGCTGAACCCTGGGCTATGGTTGATGACGTTAATTGAGCGAGGTCAGATAGCTTCATTTAGAATGTCCTTGAAAATCATAGCTGCTCTATGTAACACTAGTTTTAGCAAACAAATTTCTCCTGACAAAGTTCCCCTGCTTTGATCTTCGTTTCCAAGAATCCTTATTGCTTTATTTACAAGGAGTTACCGCCCAACATGAACGAAACAGCACTAAACCAAACATCTCGAATGACCTCCTCCGACGACTACATCAAATCTGAACGTCTCGGCTCCGTTCGTCAGGAACTCGTCGAAGGCCGGCTCTGTTCCAAGCCCGCCGCCAACCGTCGTCACAATCTGATCGCGACCAACGTCGCCCTTGCCGTTGGTAGCCGCAATCAAAACGGCAAATCCGAGATCTACGTTAATGGGATGATGGTGCAGCTCAGTGCGAAGCTCGTCTGCTACCCGGACGTGGTCATCGTCAACGGTAATCCTGCGTTTACCGATGCTCAGGAAGACGTTCTCACTAATCCGACGGTCGCGGTCGAGATCTTCTCCGGCTCGACCAATCCTCACGACAAGACTCGCAAACTCGAAAGCTATCTTGCCATCCCGAGCATCAAAGAGTGCCTTTTCGTAAGGGCCGACGAGATGCGTATCGAACATTACGCCAGGCAGAATGCCAAGCAGTGGCTCTATCGCATCTACGACGAACGCGACGATGTCATCTCGCTCGACTCGGCCGGCGTCAAGGTCTCGCTCTCAGAGATCTATGCTCATCTTAAGGTCAAGCCGGCCGAGATGAGTTCAAAGGCGATCAACTAAAACTATTTCATCAGCGTCTGCTGCTCTGATTTGATCAGCCATTTGCCATCCTTTTTGACAAATGAGTCGGTGACGCGCATCTTGGCAGATCGACCGTTTTTCGCCTTTACCGATTCGGTGAAGCGAAGGACGGCCGTGTCTTCGCTAAAGCTCAGAAGCTCAGGGTCGCTGATCTTTACCTCTTTGATCGCGGTCTCTTTCTTAACATCGGCGAGGGCCTGATTTTTGTTCTGAACCTTGCCGTCGATGTCCGTCAGCTCGAAATCGTCGGTCGTCCAGCGAGCTAGCAGAGTAATGTCGCCATCGACGACAGCCGCAACGATCTCGCTCTCCATCTTCATCAGCTCGTCGGTCAGAGCTTGTTTGTCGGGCTTTGTGGAGGAAGTATTTGTTTTTCCGGGGGCCGTGCCCGTATTTGCCGTACCCGAATCGGCTTGGTCGCCGATGCCGCAGATCGCCATCGCCGCTCCGAGGATCGCGAATGCCAGTATAGATTTCATCTCAAAATACCTTCCTTATTGAATTTGATCGAGTTATTGCTTGCACAGATAGTATTTTACGTTCGACCTACAGTCAACGTTTGACTACATCAGATTCACCGGATCTATCTCAACGAAAATGGTTCGCATATCGCAACCGTTTACCTCGGCGTCAGCGATGGCTATGGTCAGGGTCTCGCGAAGGCCGCGCCGCGACGTTGCTTTCAGAATGATCTGCACACGAAACTCATTCTTCAAACGTGCGATCGACGCCGGTGCGGGACCGAGAATGCGTGCGTGCTTCTGCTGATTTGCAGCGTCGAGATATCGTCGCAGAATGTTTGCGTTCTTAAACGCCTCGGTGTGATCGCGGTGCTTGATCATGATGCTTGCAAGCACGTAAAACGGCGGATACGCCATTCTCTCGCGAAAGCGGATCTCTTCGCGGTAGAAGGCGTCGTAGTCCTGCTCCTTGGCATGTCTCAAAGCGTAATGCTCGGGATAATAAGTTTGTATCATTACGCGGCCCACCTTCGTGCCGCGTCCCGACCGTCCGGCAACCTGCGTCAGAAGCTGGAAAGTGCGTTCCGCCGATCTCATATCGGGCATTCCGAGACCAATGTCGATGCCGAGGACACCGACGAGAGTCACGTTCGGGAAGTCGTGTCCTTTCGAGATCATCTGTGTACCGACCAGCATGTCTATAAGTCCGGCTTCAAAGTCGAGAAGGATTTTGTCCAGTTCGCCTTTGTGAGCCATAGTGTCGCGATCGACGCGCGCCATGCGTATGTCGGAGAACTTTCTTGCCAGTCTGTCCGTAATGTTTTCGGTTCCTTGGCCGACAAAGTAGAGAAATTTGCTCTCGCATTTCGGACAGACTAACGGCGACGGCTCGCGGTGATTGCAATAGTGACAGACCATCTGACCATTTCGCCGGTGAAAGGTCAGCGTGATGTCGCAATTTTTACACTTTATCGTCTCGCCGCAGGTTCGGCATAGGACGAACTGTGAGAAGCCGCGACGGTTGAGCAGGATTATTATCTGTTCGCCGCGAGCGTGTGTTTCGCGGATCGCTGTGATCAGTTCGGGTGCGATCACGAGATCTTTTCCAGCCCGTTTGAAGACTTCTCGCATGTCGATCAGCTCGGCCGCTGCGAGGCCGCGGCCGCCGATTCGGTTGGGAAGCGTGAGGTAGGTGTATTTGCCGCTCTGCGCGTTGTAAAACGACTCCATTGCTGGTGTTGCCGAGCCGAGGACGACGATGGCTCCGGCGAGATTGGCACGCATCACAGCCACGTCACGAGCGTTATAGAAGGGCGATTCGTGCTGGCGGTACGACGGATCGTGTTCCTCATCAACTATCAAAAGCCCAATATTCTCAAGCGGTGCAAACACCGCCGAACGGGTGCCAATCGCAATGCGGGCGTCTCCGCGGCGAATTCGTCGCCATTCGTCAAAGCGTTCACCGGCAGAGAGATTTGAGTGCAATATCGCTACTTCAGACCCAAAAACCGCACGTAGTCGCCTTGAAAACACTGGCGTAAGTGCGATCTCAGGAACAAGCATCATCGCAGACCGGCCTTGGTCGAGCGTGAATCGCATCGCGCGAATATACACCTCAGTCTTGCCGCTACCCGTCACGCCGTGCAGCAGAAACGCCTTGAACTGATCCCTGTCGTCGACAGCAGCGGTTATCGCGTCGAGAGCGGTTTGCTGCTCGTCCGTGGGCTCGAAATCGTTTTTGTCAG
The DNA here is from genome assembly GCA_031408595.1 of Acidobacteriota bacterium. Classification (GTDB taxonomy): domain Bacteria; phylum Acidobacteriota; class Blastocatellia; order Pyrinomonadales; family Pyrinomonadaceae; genus OLB17. The sequence continues at coordinate 16,974 of JANNWQ010000272.1, forward strand.
GCAGCGTAGCTTTCGCCAACGGATCGCGCATTACGTCATCAACGAAGATCTCGACAATGCCGCGTTTGGCTAGCGTGTTGAGGGACGATGCTCCGACATCGGCCTGTTCGAGAACATCGGTGAAGAGCATCCCGCCGTTGTTTGCTTCTAGCAGGTCGATGATCTTTTGTTGTTGGCCAGTGAGTGGCTTGGCTTTGGGATCATTCTCTTTCGACGGGCGGGCAAGGGTGCCCGCGTTCCGACATAGACGGACCGCTTTTCGGCGTTTTGGCTTTACTTTGTCATTGTTGAGGCCAGCGGGGAGCGACGCCTTTAGCATTTCGCCCCAGAAGCTGGCGTAATAGTCGGCGGTCCACTGCGTGAGCTTTAGAATTTCAGGGGTAATGAGCGGCTCTTCGTCGAGAACCTCGATCACGTCTTTGAGCTTCGATTCGTCGATCTCGATGCCTGCTGGCAATTCTTCGTGCAGTTCGACCGCGTAGCCTGTCAGATTTCGCCTGCCAAATGGCAGCGTAAGTCGGGCACCGGGCTTAATCGTGCCCTGCATCGCTTCGGGAACACGATATGTGAACGCCCGTCTGAGCGGTACGGGAAGTACAACCTCAACAAAGGCTGGAGGTCGGGAGTTTTTGGGCTCAGATTTCGTCATCGATGGCTTTATGAATCAAATGATACCTTGCCGGAACCGTTTGGCGAAAACCGGTGTCTAAATGATCAACTGGTGAAGAAAATAATCAAAATGGTAGTGGTGATTGAACATGATTCGACGCCGATTGTGCGGTAAGATATGAGTACAATGGAAGATATTTTGAAACCTGAGGAAAAGAAGCGCGGCGTCAATATGGTATTTATCGCGGCGATGCTGATCGGAGCCGTCGCGATTGGCTCAGTGATCTGGTACCTTTCGCTTACTCCGCCGATGGAGGTGCAAACGGCCAAGATCCTTGAGGGGGCATATCGCGAAGGCTCGGCCGAATACACTGATTTAAACAAAGACATTATTATCTCGACCGACGACAAAACCGTTCAGTCACCGATGGCGACGGGCAAGATTTCGATGTTTATCCATGGAAATATTCGTAACAAAGGTAAACGAACGATAAATGTTCTTGAGGTCAATGTTTCAGTGGTGACGCAATTTAACGATATTCTGCGAACGCGAAATGTGCTGGTGGTACCGGTTCAGCAATCAACACTCGCACCGGGCGAAACCATTCCGATCACGCTGACCTTTGACGGATTCAACAAGGACGACGACCGCGCGAATATCCGCTGGAAGGTAACGGCGATCAAGGCCGCAAACAACTAATTTTTGCCCGGCCCGTATATCGCACGACCCGGCATTGTTCCGGTCATTTGTTTGCCGTCGAAAACGACCTCGCCATTTACGATCACGGTCGAAAATCCCTCAGCATACTGATGCGGTTGTACAAAAGTCGCTTTGTCGCCGACCGCATTTTCGTCGAATATGACCAGATCGGCAACGAAGCCCTCGCGGATCAGCCCGCGATCCTTAAACCCAAACGTCTGAGCAGGGAGCGACGTCATCTTGCGGATAGCATCCTCTAAGGTAATGATCTTTAGTTCGCGAACATAACGCCCTAGCACACGCGCATTGTTACCATAACCACGCGGATGCGGTACGCCGGAACCAAACGCACGCACGCCTGAATCCGACGCGATCATCGTGAAAGGCTGCCGCATGATGCTCTGCACGTCGGGCTCATCCATAGCCTGATAGACCATCTGAGCGCCGCCTTTTTCGTACATCTCGATAAACTGCTCGATTTGAGCGTCGAGACTGTCTTTTCCACGAGCGATCTTAGCGATCTCTTTGAGGTTTTTACCGTTAAACTCTGGATTTGGCCGATAGCTGGCGACGTAGGCGTAGCTGAGATCCTTGAATTTTTTCTTTTTTAAGTCTTCCTTGACCTCATCGGCTACTTTTTTTCGAGTCGCTTGATCCGCCATACGCTTCTTGCCTTCCTCGCGGCCCCCGGCGATCGCCCAACTCGGTAAACGCGAATCAAGCGAAGTAGATGAGGCAGGATAAGCATACTGATCGACGGTAACGGTCAGGCCGCGTTTGCGGGCGGCTTCGACGAGCCCAATCGTTTTCGCGGTCTGACCCCATAGGGCGCGACTTGAGATCTTGAAGTGCGAGATTTCGACAGGCATGTTTGCCTGCTCACCAATGTTTATAGCTTCTTCGATGGCGGCAATCACGTCAGTGCCTTCGTCACGGATGTGGCTGGCATAGATGCCGCCATGTTTGGACGCGGCCTTGGCGAGTTCGACTACCTCTTCGGTTTTGGCGAATGTTCCGGGTAAGTAGATCAAACCAGTTGCCAGGCCGACGGCGCCGTCCTTCATAGCTTTGTCGACTAGCGCGTTCATTTGGGCCTGTTCATCGGCCGTCGGGATTTTGTTTTCAAGTCCCAAAACCTTTGTGCGGACGGTGTTGTGGCCGATGAGGGACGAAATGTTAACCGCAAGCGGTGTTTTCTTTATCTGGCCCAGAAAATTGCCTATGTCGAGGCTGGAGCCGCCGCAATTGCCCGTTATCAGGGAAGTCACGCCCATGCGGATAAAGTTCTCCGCCTTCGGGTTGCTGTAAATATCCTCGGTGTGGGCGTGAACGTCGATGAAGCCCGGCGCGACGATCTGGTTTTTCGCGTCAATGTATTGCTTCGCATCGCCTTTTTCAAACCGTCCAACCTTCGCGATACGCCCGTCTTTTATCGCGATCGAACCGCGAAACCAAGGGTTACCCGATCCGTCGATTATCCGCGCATTGCCAATTACCAGATCGTACGTTGCCTGCTGTCCAAGGACAGGGCTGGTCGGGACAGCGAGCAACGAGAATAACAGAATTAGACAAAGTAAACTCTTGTATCGCATAACTCTCCAGGCGGAACAGATTCCGGGTTAGGACTCGGAACGAGCCTTCTCTTCTTCCTCATCCACATAAGCATTGTGAAGATGTACGGGATCGGCCTTTTTGCGAAGCCGCATATTAAGAAATTCAACGAGAACCGAGAACGCCATTGCAAAGTAAATGTAGCCCTTCGGTATGGTCTGATGGAAACCTTCCGCCACGAGCATCACACCAATCAAAAGCAGGAATGACAACGCGAGCATCTTGATCGTCGGATGCTTTTGTACAAAGGCTCCGATCGAGCCGGCAAAGAGCATCATTGCGATGATCGAAATGACGACCGCCGTAACCATAATGTAAATGCCATTCGATCCGTAGGTCGTCGAGATCATACCGACAGCGGTGATGACGCTGTCGAGCGAGAAGACGATGTCAAGTAGCACGATCTGGATGATGACACCGACAAATCCGGCATACACCTTTTTCGAACCGTGTCCCTCTTCGCCCTCGAGGCTACCGTGAATCTCATGCGTACTTTTTGCGATCAGGAACAGGCCGCCGATCAGCAGTACAAGATCCTTGCCTGAAAAGCCCTTGCCCCAGATGGTGAAAAGCGGTTCGACCAAGCCGATCACCCACGACAGCGAGAGCAGCAACAAAATGCGTATGCCAAGGGCGAGGCCGAGGCCAATATAACGAGCCTTTGCCCGCTGCTCGGGCGGCAATTTGCCTGAGAGGATCGAGATGAAGATTACATTGTCGATGCCGAGAACAAGCTCAAGCAGCGTCAGTGTTCCAAAAGCGATCCAGACTTGCGGGTCAGAGAGAAATTCCATAATAAAGCTAGTTTAGTCGCCCGATGGATCCATACATGCCTTGCCGGCGGCCGCATCGGCGAGCTCCCGGGCTTTTTCGTTTTGGTTCAGCTGCGGCTTGACGACATCGGTTACACATGACGAAGTTTTGCCGATCTTTGAGATCATCAGATACGACGTAGTTTTTGAAGAATCTTCAGCGTTTGCTACATTAAAGCGGGCGATCAATGCGACCGGAACGCCCGCTCTAGTTCGCCATTCGATCTTCTCGCCAATCGACGAAAAGCCTCCGTAAAACCCCCAGAAATTTAGCTCGAATTTCTTTTTCGCGGGCGTAATGATATTGAGCGTTTGGCGAATATCGCCCTCGAGCAAACGGACCTTGTAGCCGCCAACACCGGGGCACTCGCCTTCGTATGAGCCTGCGCCGCTCGCATCGCTAACGATTGTTCGGCAAGCTGCGGTTCTAGTACTGGTATAGACGCTTTTATTCTGAGCGACCGCCGCCGACACAAATATGGCGATTAGAAAAAGAATAGCAAGATACATCTTCATATTTTCTCCGTTTATCGCTTGTAAACTATCCGCCCACCGACTATCGTCGCGACTGCTGCTCCGCGAAACCGCCAGCCATCGAACGGAGAGTTTCTCGATTTAGATCGCGATTCACCATTAGTGTAAGTCCACTCAAGATCAGGGTCAATGATGGTAACGTCGGCGATCGAGCCGGGAGCGAGTGTGCCGCGGTTGTTCAGCTTGAAAATGCAGGCTGGATTGGTCGAACACATCTCGACGAGACGAGCGAGGCCGATGACGCCTTTGTGTACAAGCTCGTTGAAGGCAAGGCCGATCGCGGTTTCGAGACCGGTGATGCCCATTGGGGCACGGTCGTATTCGAGGGCTTTTTCGTCCGCATGATGCGGCGCATGGTCGGTCGCAATGGCGTCGATCGTGCCGTCCTTTATGCCTTCGATGATGGCAGCAAGATGCTCTTCACTGCGGAGCGGCGGGGCCATTTTGGTGTTAGTGTCGTAGCCCTCGACCGCTTTATCGGTGAGCGTAAAGTGATGCGGCGTTACCTCGCACGTTACCTTGATGCCTTCGGCCTTTGCCCGCCGAACGGCCTCGACCGCACCTTTTGTCGAAACGTGTGCGATGTGAATGTGTGAGTCCGTGGCCTCAGCCAAAATGATGTCTCGAATGGCATCGATGTCTTCAGCGAGTGCCGGGATTCCTTTGAGGCCGAGGAGGAGCGACACACGGCCTTCATGCATAACGCCGCCGCTGCTTAGAGATTTGTCTTCGCAATGATCAATAACCGGCAGATCAAAATCGCGTGCGTACTGCATGGCCCGGCGCATAATTCCGGCATTCGGCACCGGTCGGCCGTCGTCCGAAACGGCAACCGCACCGGCAGCTTTCATCTCGCCCATCTCCGCTAGTTCCGAACCGTCGGACGATTTTGTGATCGCTCCAATAGGGAAGACATTCGCCAAACCGGCACGCTCCGCCTGCTCGATCATATAACGCGTGATCGCCGCATTATCATTGACCGGATTTGTATTCGGCATCGGACAAACACTCGTCCAACCACCCGCAACCGCCGCGGCACAACCACTTGCGATCGTCTCCTTATGCTCCTGCCCCGGCTCACGCAAATGGACATGCATGTCGATAAAACCCGGAGCGACAAGCAAACCGCTCGCGTCGAAAACCTCGCAATCCTCCGGTGCCGATTCGCCCGGCTTTAACCACGTCGTGACCTTTCCGTCCTCGATGAGGACGGACATTCCGGTATTCTCTTGTGCGGCCGGATCGATAAGGTGGCCATCTTTAATAAGAAGTCTCATTTATTATATATCGACCGGTAGCCAGGGTCACCGTCAAGCGTCTGTCGAATGATCGCGTCACTGTGGAAAAATTGTCCTAAATTTGATCTGCCTTTTTCATCGTGATAGTACTTCCATCCATCCTGCAGTTTGCCAGCATAAACAAAGTCTAGGAAAATCCCAAAGGTGTTCACAAGGTACTGCGAGGAGTTTGAATCCACCAGGCCTCGCGTTCTGACTATTTCCTTCCTTTGTTCTCTCAACAAATACTTGTCGAAACGACGATTCGCCAGTACGAACTTTCGTGTCCTTCGGTCGTAGTCGAAGATTAGCCTTGGGGAAGGCGAGGAAACGAACGCCAAGTTGTCGAAATAATGAAAAGCGGGACTGTTATCAACAATTTCTAGATCACGATCGCGATCTATATTTTGAAACAGCTTTTGAACCTCATTGTATCCAACAGTCTCGAAATCTTTGCTTTGGAAAAGAAGCCGAAATCTGGGTGTCAAGTCGTAGATCCAATAAACGGTGCAGCAGTGATTTCCACCCGTGTATTGGGAAACCACAAGTTGCTTTTCGGCTGAGTTCAGAAGCGAGATTAGCTCGACCTTTGAGCCATAGGATTGGGCTATACCCTCGCGATGTACCGCCAGCGTCTTTCCGCCTTTCTTAATCGTCACGACGGAGTGGTTCATCGATTTTGGCACGCTTGATGAAATGCGGTAACCGTTATGGTTAATAGTGTATTGAGCCTCAACGGGCAAACCCGACGCGAAAGTGACAGCCACCACTAGCAATGAGTTCATCAGAACTACTTTTAAATATGGTGTATGCAACGTCATTCCTTAATGTTCGGACTCTTTCCGCTTTTCGATCAGTAATTTTTATTACTTCGTCGGATACTTAGCGTCGGCCTTAACTTCTTTCAACTGAGCAAGATGCCGTTCACTGTGGCCGCTGACGAATAGGAATTGCTGATACGCGTCCAGCGTTCCCATCGGCCCGTTGCCGAAGAGGTTTCGCATGTCGATCTTTGTGTTTCGGATAAAGTCCATCGTCGCGTTTCGTGTTTTCTCAAAACTTGCGAGCAGTTCCGTACGCGTTTTCCATCGGCCGTTTGGGCGGACAGCCTCAGGAGCCTGAAATTTCTGCTGGCGGTTTGTGATCGACAGGATGACCATTTGGTCAACGACGCGGTTTGGTTTTTCGCAGGTCGTTGGCTCGGATTTGAGTGCGCCGTTTGTGATCATGCCGAATAGAGCCTCTTCGACGACCGTAATGTGCTCAGCGATCTCCGCAATCGTCCAGCGGCCTTCGGCGGAGCGGAATTTGAGCTGAGCATCCGACAGGCCGGCAAGCTGTTTGACATAATCGTCCTTTGTTTCTGTGTAGTATTTGAGTGCGAATTCGCGATCTTTCTCGGTGAAAACGAGTTTCGAGGGCGGAGCTTGCGCCGCGACGAGTGCGGCTGTGAATAGAGTAAGAATAGTGGCTAAAGCGAATTTCATAAAATTACCTCCAAAAACTAGCTTTGTACGACGCTGCCGCCGGTTGCAAGATACAATACCGCCATCCTGACGGCAACGCCATATTTTACCTGATCGAGAATAAGAGACCGAGAACTGTCGGCGACTTCGGACGCTATTTCTATGCCCCGGTTCATCGGGCCGGGATGGAGCACGATGGCATCTTTTTTTGCGAGATCGAGGCGGTCGTTTGTCAGGCCGTAGTGAATCGAGTATTCGCGTAAAGTTGGGAAATAGGCCGCGTCCTGCCGCTCGCGTTGAATACGGAGGATCATGACTACGTCGGCACCTTCGATGGCGTCTTCGATGTGCGGACACACGGTCAGATTGTTTTCGACCAGATGTTGGAAGTCGCCTGGTACAAGCGTTCCCGGGCCGGCGACGCGGACATTAGCTCCCATCTTAGTGAGCAAATGAATATTTGAGCGAGCGACACGGCTGTGGAGAATGTCTCCAACGATAGCGACCTCGAGGCCTTCGATCTGTTTTTTGTGCTCACGGATCGTCATCGCGTCGAGCAGGGCTTGGGTCGGGTGCTCGTTGGCGCCGTCACCTGCGTTTACGATCGCGGCACGGCTGACCTTTGCAAGCTGATGCGGTACACCGGCCGATCCGTGGCGGACGACGATGCAATCCGGGGCCATCGCGTCGAGATTCATCGCGGTATCGATCAATGTTTCACCTTTGCTTACGCTTGATGAGGCGATGCTGATGTTCACGGCGTCGGCTGACAAACGTTTGGCAGCTAACTCAAATGATGTGCGTGTCCGGGTCGAGGCTTCGAAAAAGAGATTGATTACGGTCTTACCGCGAAGAGCCGGGACCTTTTTGACCTCGCGGTTCGAGATCTCACTGAAATTTTCGGCAGTGTCCAGAATGCCGGTGATTTCCGCGGCTGATAAGTCGCGGATGCCGAGCAAATCTCTTCGTCTGAACGGTTTGTCCATTGAAACAAAAACTAAGCGAAAAAAAACAGGCTATCCAGCCTGTTCAAGGTCTTTCAAAAATGCCCACGGCCTCGACCTCGTCAAACTCTTTCAGCATGACCTTGATTATCTCGGACTGTTTGGTCGCGACGTACTTTCCAACGAAATCTGCCTGGATCGGCAGTTCGCGGTGCTCGCTGCCTCGGTCCACGAGGACGGCAAGCTGGACTTTTTTCGGCCGGCCGAAATCCATTAGTTGGTCGAGTGCGGCGCGGATCGTACGGCCGGTGTAGAGGACATCGTCGATGAGGACGACTGTCTTGCCGTCAATATCTTCTTCGAGCTCGGTACGATTGACGACAGGATTCGTGCCCACTGTCGAGAGGTCGTCACGATACAGCGTGATGTCAAGAATGCCGTACATCGGTCGAACATTCTCTATCGACTCGATCTTGTCACGGATACGTTCCGCGAGCGGTACACCGCGGCGACGGATGCCAACGAGATATAACTCCTCAGCCCCGTGATTTTTCTCAACGATCTCGGTCGCGAGCCGACGCAGGGCACGCTTCATCGCCGTCGAATCCATGATCCGAGACTTTTCTACCAACTTTACTTCGTCTGCCATTCGAGGGAAATCGTAACAAAGGGTGGCGGAAAGTTCAAAGTTGGAGGTTCAAAGTTCAAAGTTGGTCGGGCCGAGTTTGGCAATCGCTTGGGTTTAACTAAAATCAAAACAACGATGTCGAGCCTTTGGCAGAAAATTGCGAGACCAGTGATGTTCAGCTTTGAAGCCGAACGTGCGCACGAGATCGGCATCAAGGCTCTCGAAATGGGGATGGCTGCGCCGTTTTACTCGTCGGCGTCGGCTGATACTGAGATCGACATGTTTGGGTCGCGATTCGCTAATCCCCTAGGAATCGCCGCTGGATTCGATAAGAACGGCGTTGTGATAAATCAGCTTGCGTCGCTCGGGTTTGGGTTTGTCGAGGTTGGGACGGTTACGTTTCGACCTCAGACGGGGAATTCAAAGCCGAGAATGTTTCGCCTTCCGGACGATCAGGCTCTCATCAATCGCCTTGGGTTTAACAATGAAGGTGCCGAGATAGTTGCCGAGCGGTTGCGAAAGCTGAGGCGAAAATGCGTCGTTGGCGTTAATATTGGCAAGAACAAAGACGTTCCGAATGAAGAAGCGGTCGAGAATTATCTTGCGAGTTTCGATCTTGTTCACTCGGTCGCGGATTACGTCGCGGTAAACATCTCGTCGCCCAACACACCGAATTTACGCGAACTACAAAAGGCTGAGAGTCTGGACGAACTGCTTTCGGCTCTGCAAGGCCGCAATCGAGAACTGGGGCGAAAGCCGCTACTAGTTAAGATCGCTCCGGATCTGACCGAGGCAGAGATCGAGGCGTGTGTTGATGTTTGTCATCGTTACGATGTTGACGGGATCATCGCTACGAATACGACGATATCCCGCGACGGTCTTAAGACGCCCAATGTGGATGAAATCGGTGCGGGCGGATTGAGCGGGATGCCTTTGCTCGCGAGATCGAATGAGGTCGTCTCGACGATCTATAAATATTCGGCTGGCAAATTGCCGATCATTGGGGTTGGCGGAATATTTACGGCGGAGCATGCTTTCACAAAGATCGCGGCTGGGGCATCGCTGGTTCAGGCTTACACGGGATTTATAAATGGCGGGCCGACGTTCGCACGGGAGATCAGCGAAGGGTTAGCTCGATTGCTGGCCGAGCGTGGCTTTAGCACGGTCTCCGATGCTGTTGGTTCCGCATTGACACATCACCGGCAAACGCTATAATTACACTTTTGCCTTTTACGAGGCTTTTTTCGTAAGCGGTACTTAGTGGACAATGATCATCGATCTGGCAAGTCTTGGAGTTTCGCCGAAGCAATTTGAAATTAGCTTCGCACCCGATGAGATCGATATCAATGGTGAGGTGACAATCACGAGCGGGATAGCTTTTTCAGGCCAAGTGTCTCGTGTCGATGAGCGAACTTTTGTTCGCGGGGCGATCAAGGCTGACGCAGAGATCGATTGCACTCGATGTCTCGAACCGGTGGAGCGTGCGATCGAAGTCACGTTTGAAGATGTCTTTGTCGAGGCTATTGCCGAGAGTGATAAAGAAGAAGCCGAGATCGCGATCGAGCAACTCAACGAAGCTTTGCTCGAATCGGAAGAGATCGATCTAGCTGAAGTGGTTCGCGAGCAGATCCTGCTCGATCTGCCAGAGCAGATATTTTGCAAAGAAGCTTGCAGAGGTTTGTGTCCGCAATGCGGCGGAAACAGGAATTTGATAGATTGTAGTTGCGAAAGAGATCAGGTTGACCCGAGATGGGCAGCATTGAAGGAGCTACAGAATTTGAATTAGTCATATCGCCAAGGCGACGGCTACGTTAGAGGTAAAAATGCCAAATCCAAAACGAAGACACTCACATGCACGTACACGCACGCGTCGTGCCCATGATGCCCTGACGGCACCACAGTTCTATCTGGACAAAGATACCGGCGAGGCAAAAGTGCCGCACCGAATCGACCCCACGACTGGAATGTACAAG
>JANNWQ010000273.1:0-6320 GCA_031408595.1 Acidobacteriota bacterium
GTCCTCACTTTGTGCCTTTGTGATTAAAGTTTTAAATCATTATCACAAAGGCACTAAGTTGAGGACACAAAGCGCACGAAGCAGGATTCTTACGATTTCGCTTGCGATGCGTTAAGCTATCTGTTTGAGCGAGGTCAAACAGAATCACCGTGAGCGAAAAAGTGTCAAATTTATCTGTATTTATTAAAGAGTCTTTTGGGTCGAATGCGACCTATGTCGAGGGGTTGTTAGAGCGTTACCGTCAGGACGCGAATCTGGTTGATGAGTCGTGGCAGACTTATTTTGCCGAGCTTTTGAATGGCAATACTCCTGCTTCGAGTGGCCAGACGGCTGCTCCTGAGCCAGTAGCAGCGGCGGTGCCACCAGTTCCGACGAAAGCGGCGGTTCCTGTGGCTCTCCCCGCCGATACCGAGGCGAAGCCGTTGACCGGTGTCGCCAAGAAGATCGTCGAGAACATGGAGCAGAGCCTGACCGTGCCTGTTGCGACCAGTTTTCGCAACATTCCGGTCAAGCTGCTCGAAGAAAATCGACGGATCGTCAATGAGCATCTCGCTGCACAAGGCCGCGGCAAGGCTTCGTTCACTCACATCATCGCGTGGGCGATAGTTCAGTCGGCAAAGGCTTATCCGCATCTCAATCATGGTTTTGGCGTCGTTAATGGTGCTCCTTCGCGACTCGAACATGAGGACGTAAATCTTGGCATTGCTATCGATATCGAGAAAAAAGACGGCTCGCGAAACCTGCTCGTACCCAATATCAAGGGCGGAAACAAGATGAATTTCGCCGAATTCTTCGCCGCCTACAATGAGCAGGTAAAGAAGGCTCGTGACGGAAAGCTTGAGATCGCCGATTTTCAGGGGACGACGATTTCGCTGACCAATCCGGGCACGATCGGCACTGCCGCTTCAAACCCGCGTCTGATGTCCGGCCAGAGTGCGATCATCGCTACGGGCGCGATCGAGTATCCTGCCGAATACCAGGCGATGACCGCCGGGACGCTATCGCAACTTGGTATAAGCAAAACAGTTACAGTCACGAGCACGTACGACCATCGCGTCATTCAGGGAGCCGAAAGCGGACTATTTCTCGCCCGTATCCATGAATATCTGACCGGCCAGCACCTTTTTTACGACGAGATCTTTGCCGATCTCGGCATTCAGCTCTCGCCGCTTCGTTGGGCACAGGATCACAATCCGGGATTGCTCGGCGGAGACCGTTCCCACGAGCAAGCCGAGAAGCAAGCCAATGTCCTTCAGCTCATTAACGCCTACCGCATGCGCGGCCATCTTCTCGCCGATATCGATCCGCTCAAGATGACCCCACAGATCGCATCCGAGCTCGATCTTGAGAACTTTGGCCTGACGATCTGGGATCTCGACCGCGAATTCATCACGGGCGGACTGCACGGTGAAAAGACGGCAACCTTGCGACGCATTCTCGAGATCCTGCGTAAAGCGTATTGCGGCAAGGTCGGCATCGAATATCGCCATATTCAGATCAAGGAAGAGAAGGAATGGATCCGAGCACGTGTTCGTGAGTATTTTGTTGACACAAGTCCGCTATCCGCAGATATCAAGAAAGAATTGCTGCAAAAGCTGATCGAGGCAGAGCAGTTTGAGCAGTTTCTGCACAAGAAGTATCTCGGCCAGAAGAGATTTTCGCTTGAGGGTTGCGAAACCGTTATCCCGATGCTTGACCAGCTCGTCGAGGGCGCCTCGGCACGCGGTGTCGATGAGATCTACATGGGAATGGCCCATCGCGGACGTCTCAATGTGCTCTCAAATATCGTCGGCGATGCCGAGACGGGCGATATGGCCGAGCGAATCTTTACCGTTTTCGAGGGAACTTCGCACCCCGACTTCCCTGCCGACGAGGGCGATGTGAAATATCATCAAGGTGCGATCGGCCTCAGAAAAACAAAGGCCGGCAAGGATCTGAAGATCCAGCTTTCCTGCAACCCGAGCCATCTCGAAACGGTCAATCCCGTCGTCGAGGGAATGGCTCGTGCACGTCAGGATGAACTTCGCGATGGTCACGGGAAGACGCGTCAAGAGACATATGCCCACATTCTGCCATTGCTGTTACATGGCGATGCCGCGTTTGCCGGACAGGGCGTTGTGATGGAAACGTTGCAGCTCGCCGGACTTCCCGGTTATCGCACCGGCGGCACGATCCATCTGGTCATTAATAATCAGATCGGATTTACAACCTCGCCCGGCCTAAGTCGTAGTTCGATCTACTCGACCGACGCCGCTCACATCACGCAGACCCCGATCTTTCACATTAACGGTGACGATCCGGAAGCTGCCTTCAGCGTCGCGCAGATCGCTCTCGATTATCGTCGAGAATTTAATAAAGACGTCGTGCTCGACCTCGTCGGTTTCCGCCGTCTCGGCCACAACGAAGGCGACGAACCGAGCTACACGCAGCCGGTTATGTATGCCCGCGTCAAGGCTCATCCCGGCACGCGGCATCTGTACGCCGAGCAATTGATCCGCGAAGGCGTGATCACGACCGATGACCTGACCGCGATGACCGCCAAGGTCGTCGATAAATACGAAGGCATTCTCGCTCGTGCGAAAGAGATCGCCGTCAAGAAACCGGCTCGTGCCATCTTGCCGGTCGTTGCCGCCGAGGATGACGGTTCGGCAGTTTTCGAAACGGGCGTTTCAGCCGCGGTGCTAAAACAGGTCTCGGACAAGATATCGCTCGTACCTGACACATTTAATATCAACCCTAAGATGGTCGGCCAGCTTGCTCGTCGTGCCAAAATGGGCGATGGCGAAGTGCCGATGGACTGGGCGTTTGGTGAGGCGATGGCGATCGGCTCGCTCGTGCTCGAAGGCATTCCGGTTCGCTTTAGCGGCCAGGACTCGGGCCGCGGCACGTTCTCGCAGCGGCATGCGAACATGTATGACACGATGACCGGAGACCGCTGGGCACCGCTCAATGAACTTCGAAATGAGGCTAATCCGAATGCTCGCGCGTACATTTTTGACAGCTCGCTGTCGGAGTACGCTGTGCTCGGATTCGAATACGGCTACTCGGTCATCTCGCAGCAGCAGATCGTGGCGTGGGAAGCTCAGTTTGGCGATTTCGGCAACGGCGCTCAGATCATGATCGACCAGTACATCTCGTCGAGCGAGGACAAATGGCAGCAAATGTCGCGGCTCGTCATGCTGCTGCCGCACGGCTACGAAGGCCAGGGGCCCGAGCATTCCTCGGCCCGTCTCGAACGCTATCTGCAGCTCTGCGCCGAGAACAACATGCAGGTCTGCTACCCGACCACACCCGCACAGTATTTTCACCTGCTTCGCCGCCAGGTGAAACAAGAGATCGCCCGCCCGCTGATCGTCATGACGCCGAAGAGTTTGCTGCGTTTACCCGCAGCGAGTTCGACAATGGCAGAACTCGAAACAGGCGGGTTCCAGAGCGTGATCGAAGATGCACGCATAGAAGATCCCAGCAAGGTAAAACGCGTGGTCGTTTGCAGCGGAAAGGTATATTACGATCTCGACTCAGCCCGCGAGACTGCTTCTGCTTCTGCCGCTGAAGTTGCCGTCGTCCGTCTCGAACAGTTCTACCCGTTCCCGGCAACAAAGCTCACGGAGATCTTCGCTTCGTATCCGAACGCGACCGAGATCGTCTGGACACAGGAAGAGCCGCAAAACATGGGCGGCTGGGCATTCGTCGAACCGCGTCTGCGAGCGATCCTGCCGTCAAATACCACGCTCCAATACATCGGCCGCACCGCGTCCGCTTCACCCGCAACCGGCTCGTACGCGATTCATAATCTAGAACAGAACAAACTGGTCAACGATTCGCTAAACATTACGCCCGCTGAAACATCGGCGGCCGGGTAACCTTCCCCCCTTTTCAAGAGCCCTCGCGACGGCTGGACGGCAAGTTCGTGCGCGACTTCCGGCGCTCCGGCAAAAGGCTACGGTCTCGGCACTTCTTCCGACAGTTCCTTATTGCGTTGTTTGGTCAAATCGTTGACATTAAAACTCTTTGGTCTTACACTGCAAGAGCACGTAATATTCGGAAAATTTTGAGCCTTTGAGACGTACCAAGGCGCTGTTTCATCTCTCGTTCCCCTTGAAACGAACGTACCGATCTTGCGCGTCAATTTTCGGATCAGACAAATTCGTCAGGAAATCTAAACCACAATGAAAAAAGCTGTCGTATCGATCGTCAACATCACCCGTAAAAATCTACTTCTCCTTGGCCTCGTCATTGGCGTCGCCGCGTTTGGCGTGTTGGCCTTTAATGCTGCTGCCGGTTCTAAGCCGGGCGATGAGACAAAAGCGCAGATCCATCAACGAAGCGTGTCCGACGGCAAAGTCGAGACGGACGAGACTGGTACGGACAACGAAAACCGAGCCATGCCCGACAATGAAAAAGGCGCTGATACTCCGGAGACAGTGCGAGATGAAAAGAGTAAAGCCAATGAAAAACGCGACGCCGAACGATTAAAGACAGTCCGCGACGCTATACTTGCATCGAGAAAGGCTCCGCAAGATGACAAACCTATTGTGACGCAACCAGAATTGCAGGCCGTATCGGATTCATTGCTGTCGATCGCTGAGCAAAAGCTGCCATCGGTACCAATAGAAAACGGTCATGTCTCGGGGAAAAAGAAGATAGCTATGCAGGCAATGCGGCAGCTTAAAAGAGAGGCCGGGCCGTCCGTCGCATTGGGACCGGTCGTTGAATCTTTTCTCCAAACCGAAGCTTCAGCTCCGTCGGCGGCTGTTCTCGGCGCAAGCTTTGAGGGGCCAGGCCAAGGCATAGCCGGATTTGTGATTACGGGTGCTCCGCCTGATACAACCATGGCAGTCGGGCCTAACCACATTGTCGCGTGGGTAAATACTAGTTTAATGATTTTCAATAAGACAGGCACTCCTTTGCTGCCGGGAAGCGGGTTTATAAACGGCAACCAGATTTGGACGGGACTACCGGCTGGTAACTTATGCCGAGACTTCAACCGCGGCGATCCGCTCGTGCAGTACGATCGGCTTGCCGACCGCTGGGTGCTTAGCCAGTTCGCCTTTAACAACACAAATTCCCTGAATGCTCAGTGTTTTGCTGTTTCGACAACCGGCAATCCTCTGGGAACATACAATCTTTACCAGTACAGCTTTGGGAACGAACTACCTGATTACGGAAAAATCGGCATTTGGAATGACGCTTACTATGTCTCGTACAATATGTTCAACTTGTCCGCCAACACCTTCACGGGCGGCAGGGCATGTGCGTACGACCGGACAGTGATGGTGGCCGGCGGTGCCGCAACTCAAATTTGCTTCAACGACATCAACCGATTTTCGATGCTGCCCGCAGATCTTGATGGCGCGACGTTGCCGACGGATACAACACGCGGCGGCTTATTTTTGGACTGGAATTATTACAGTACTTCACCGCCGTACACGATGCGAATCTCCCGCTTAAAACCGGATTTTGTGACACCGGCCAATTCTACCTTTACTAACGGTTTCGGCGGGGCTGCCTTCTCCTTTATCCCATTTGTCTTGCCCAATACTGACTTAGCACCCTGCAATGACGGATCCCCCTCTTTTACTTGCGTTCCCCAACTCGGTACGACCCAACGACTGGATACTCTTGGAGATCGCCATATGTACCGTTTGGCCTACCGCAATCGCGGCGGTGTTGATAGCCTGATTGTTACGCAGTCTTTGGATCCGGGGGTTGGAGCACGGACCGCACTCCGGTGGTATGAGATACGAAGGCCATTGGATGACCCGACCGTACCCGCTACCGCCCCGTTTATTTATCAGAGCTCAACCTTTGATCCGGGAGCTACCGGTGAGCGTTGGATGGGATCGGGGGCAATGAACGCAAATGGAGATATCCTGTTTGGATACAGCATTTCCAGCTCCACAACGAATCCGTCGATCGGGATAGCCGGACGTCAGAATGCCGATCCGCTCAATACGCTTCAGGCAGAGCAGATCGCCTTCGCGGGCACCGGCTCGCAAACAACCGGCTTAGAGCGCTGGGGCGACTACACGACAATGCAGGTCGATCCGGCCGACGATACCACATTTTGGTACATAGCTCAGTATCTCGCCGCAAATGGCACCTTTAACTGGCGCACGAGGATCGTCAGTTATAGCTTCGCCGGTGCGCCGTCGGCTGATCTAGCGATCACAAAGACGGATTCGCCCGATCCGGTGACGGCCGGAAATAATCTGACGTATACGATCACGGCCACGAATGCCGGACCGGACCCTGCGGCAACGGCTAATGTAAGCGATACATTGCCTGCGGGAACAACATTTGTCTCGTTAGCAGCACCG
>JANNWQ010000274.1:0-9678 GCA_031408595.1 Acidobacteriota bacterium
CAGCTTCTTTAACCTTGTTTCCCGCGTATAGTTCGGCAGTGATCGAGTTCCCTTTCAGTTGATCCGTGCCCTGCGTGATCTCGGCATTACCGGTGACCGAAACCTTCTGAGCAGTCTGGGCGAACAATATCTCGGTGCCACGGATATCCGTGGTTTTATCGTTCGTAACAGTTGAAACATGCGCTCCGTTCTTGAGTTCGAATTGATCGGCCGCTCGATCGTACAATGCGTGACCGGATTCGATATTGGTGGGCGATTTGCCCGCCTCGGTCGATGTGATGCGGACATTGTCGAACAGCTCGAACTTGTTCAACTTTGGCGATTTGCCCGCGTTAGATTCGAAGGTTCCGGTTGCTCTCAGTGAGCGAATTTCGGTTGTCCGATTCGCGGCATTTTCGCCCGAAGAGCGGATGTTGATAACCGCCCCATCATTGAAAGCGACCTTGCCGGCAGCTTGATCAAACACAGCGGAGCCCGACGTGACCTTTGCATATCGTACGCCCGATTTCGCAAGTTCGGGTGAATCGAACGCCTCGATCTCGACGTCACGCAAAAGGTCAAGCCGTTTTTTCTTTACGTTAATGACGGCGCCGGTGGATTTACCCTTGATGTTGTCGCGCTCGAAAGTGATCGCTTCAGCAGCTTCAGCCACTTCGTTCGACCTTGTGTAAACGAGCTCGTTTGTTGCGACCGTTAGATTGTCTGATGTCTCGATGTTTACGTTGTTCTTTAAGTAAACGGTGAAGTTCTTATCCGGCTCGGGAATGTAGATCGCTGACTCGGCAGACATCTTGTTGGTCAACTCGCTTTCCTCGCCGTACGTCTCGACATAGATATTGTGGAGTTCCTGATGTCTGTCAGAAAATGTTTTGGCGTGGTCGGCGCGGATAAAATATTTCTTGACGCCGTTTTCGGTTTCGAGTCGTTCATAGCCGTTTACTTCGGCGGTAACGTCCTTTGAAAGCTGCGCATGTTCGCCTTTGAGACGGAATGAAGCCTTGGAGCGTTCGCGGTAAAATCCGACAGCCACGACGAGCAAAGCTACGCCGATCGCCGCGATGGTACCGAATTTGAAATACTTCGGCATCGCAGCTCGAAGCCGATATTGCTTTGCTAAATTTTTATCGGCTGGTGACACTCTTAAGCCTAATTATCCGCTCTTAAATCTTCGACCACAAGTTGCAGACGGCGGTTTCCCTGCCATACATTTGCTTCCGCAACATAAGCTAATTCGATGCGAGAATTAGGTTTAAGAGTTTGCCCCTTTGATCGCTCGACGCCGTCCCACCAGACAGCCTCGAAAACGCGCTCGTTCTCACCGAAGAGCTTTAGTTTCAGATGCTTGTCTTTCATCACAAACGGCTCGTCGCGGAGAACAAGATCGCGGGTCACAAAGACCGGTTTCGGATTGCCGGCACCAAACGGCTCAAAGCCGGAAAGCTCATCGACGAGATCTAAAGTCAGGGAACGACTGGTCAACAGAGCGTCGATCTTCAATTCCGGAACCAGGTCGTCTTCAGTAAGTGTCTTGGCCGCGTATTCATTGAGCTTTTCGCGCAGATCAGCGATGTTTTCGAGTTTGATCTTCATACCGGCCGCTGCAGCGTGGCCACCGTATTGTTCAAAGAGATCTTCGGCAACGTCCAGCGCCTTTAGAAGATGAAAATTGGCGATACTGCGGGCGCTTCCATGGCCAAAACCATCTTTTAATGACAGCACGATCGTCGGTCGATACAGCTTTTCGGCGATTCGCGAAGCCGCCAGCCCAATGACGCCCTGATGCCAGCCGTCGCCAGCGACGACCACGAAGAATCGCCCGTCGTGCGATTCCGTTTCGAGTAAAGCGAGTTCTGTGATCTCTTGCTGGACCTTCTGTCGTTCACGATTGCGACTGTCGAGCAGCGCCGCGATCTCGCGTGCTTTACTAAAATCCGTCGCTTCGAAAAGCTCAACTACGTGTCGAGCCACATCCATTCGCCCGGCAGCATTTATCCTCGGCCCGATCCGGAAGCCGATATGCATACTCGTCATATCCGAGCGGCAATCGGATACTTCTATCAACGCCTTGAGTCCAAAATTATCGGTCTTTGTAAGATCTAGTAGGCCGAGTGAGACTAT
The DNA here is from genome assembly GCA_031408595.1 of Acidobacteriota bacterium. Taxonomy (GTDB): domain Bacteria; phylum Acidobacteriota; class Blastocatellia; order Pyrinomonadales; family Pyrinomonadaceae; genus OLB17. The sequence goes on from JANNWQ010000274.1 coordinate 2,119, forward strand.
CGCACGGTTCTCGCCGGTGAGATTCATCACATCAGCGACAGTACCGATCGCGGCGATCTTGAGAAACTGCGGCACTTCGGGTTCAAGTCCGTTTTCTCTAAGCAAAGCGTGAGCAAGTTTGAACGCAACACCGACTCCTGCCAAGTTCTTGTCCGGATACTCACATCCCGTCTGATTTGGATTAACAACCGCGACCGCAGGCGGATTTCCCCGAACCTCATCGGAAAGATGATGATCTGTGACTATCACATCGAGGCCGTGATCGCGTGCCCATTCGAGCGGCTCAAAGCTGCGGATGCCGCAATCGACACTAATGACGAGCGTGACGCCGTCCTTTTGTGCCTGTTCGAGAGCGGGAATATTTATGCCGTAGCCTTCGGTAAAGCGATTGGGCACGTGAAAGGTCGATTCGACTCCAAGCAACGACAACATCTTCCGCAACAGCACTGTTCCCGTCGTGCCGTCGACATCATAGTCGCCCCAGATCATTATCTTTTCCTTCGCATCGACCGCTTCTTGAATGCGATCAACCGCTTCGCGCATTCCTTTTAATAGGAAGGGCTCGTGAAGATGTTCGGGCGAAGGATTTAGGAATTGCGTGGCCTTTTCAGCCGTGTCGTGCCCACGAGCGATCAGGACCGCGGCGATGAGCGGTTTAACGGAAATCTCCGCAGCGAGTTTGTTAACCGCGTCGGCGTCGTGTTTGCGGATGTTCCATTTCTTCTGCACAAGAAATTCTAACAGGATAGACAGGATAAGCATGATAGAACAAGTAGATCATCGATCTATCCTACTTATCCTGTGAATAAACCTAGTTAACCACCGGACTAATAACACCCTGCCAGAGCAATACGAGCAGAACCGTGCCCAGTATCAATCGATACACAATAAATATAGCGGTCGAATTCTTCTTGAGAAACGAGATGAGGAACCAGATCGACAGGTATCCGACAATCGCGGCGGTGATGACTCCTGCGATAAGCGGTACGACGCTTTCGGCTGGTAAAATGTGATACGCCTCGCGGAGTTCCAGCAAACCGCTGGCTCCGATCGCCGGTATCGAGAGCAAAAACGAAAATCTTGCGGCTGTTTCACGCTTTTGCCCTGCCAAAAGCCCGCCCATGATCGTCGAACCCGAACGGCTCGCACCGGGCATTAATGCTAACACCTGTGAAAACCCTACGACGATCGCATCTGTCAGCCCGAGATGCCGAATATCTTTACGCTGACTGCCAACCTTTTCCGCAATCGCCAGCAACAGTGCGATGACGACTAGCATTATTGAGATGAACCACAGATTCTTCGTCCCGCTGCCCTCGATAAAATCTTTGAAGATAATTCCGACCACGCCGATCGGGATCGAGCCGAGGATTATCAGCCAACCGAGCCACGCTTCGCTCGAGAGGAATATCGGCCGCACTCCGTCGGTGCCTGAGAATCTCATTCCGCGTCGATTAAAGACCAGATTCCAATGGTCACGCGTAAACGCCGACATTATTCCCCAGATATCGCTCGCAAAATAGACAAACACCGCCGCCAGCGTCCCCAACTGTATCACCGCCATCGAAGCCGTCGTCTGCTGGGCATTCCCGCCATAAAGATCAGTAACGCGGCTCGCAAACACCAAATGAGCGGTCGAACTGATCGGAATAAACTCCGTCAGCCCTTGCACGATGCCGAGAATGATTGCTTGAAGTAGATTCATCTAGAAGGGCGCCATCGAAAAATCGATTATCAATTATCGGCTGTAATTTATCAATTCCAGCCTTACTCGCGATAACGCGCCCGTCCGGCGATTCGGTCGTAGAGCCAGGACGGCATGAACTTTCCGGCTCGGACGACGGTTGCGAGTTGCCACGGAAAGGCTGCGAAGCGCTTTTTGTTTTCGATAGCACTCATGAAGTGCGGGATCGCGTCGTCGAGTTCCATCAGGAACGGCATGTTTGCCTCGCGGCCGGAGGTCAGGGGCGTTTTGATGAAGCCGGGCTGGATGATAGTGACGTCGACGCCGTATTTTGCGACGTCGAGACGGACGCTTTCGAAAAAGGCGGTCATTCCGGCTTTGCTTGCACTGTACGCGGCAGATTTTGGCAGCCCGCGAAAGCCCGCGAGGCTGGAAATGCCCACGATATGACCTTTTTGGCGCTCGATCATCTTCGCCGCGACCGCGTAAACCGCATTTGCCGAGCCGAGCAGGTTGATATCAATAAGTTTTTTGACCGCTTCGGGCTGATAATCGCGGGTTTCGGTGTTATTCCCGCCGATACCGGCGTTTGCGATCATGATATCGATGTGGTTGAACTCTTCGCGGAACTGATCGGCGGCGTTTTGTAACGCTTTTGCATCGACAACGTCGCAGGCGAACACACGCGCGGTGCCTCCCGCGGCTTCACATCTCGCAGCGAGATCGCGCAGCATATCTTCGCGGCGGGCGACGAGACCGAGAATGGCACCGCGACGGGCCATCGCGAGCGCTAGCCCTTCGCCAATGCCACTCGACCCTCCAGTCAGCAGGACAACCTTCCCTTTCCAATTCATTGGACGATTATGCATTCGGTTGATGTCAACGCAAAACGGGCCTCGGAGCAAACAAGCCATGAAATCCGCGACCCTCTTGTTTCTTTTGCAGGATATAAGATTGCTTCTAAAGTAGACATCGCGCAAGAATAGCCCCATAGATAATCTTTATGAGTAAAAAATATTCTGTTCAGTCGGCGGTGTTGCTGTTGCTCGCGATGTCTTTTGCAAGTGTCGCGCAGAATGCGAATCCTCAGCTGACGCTTGAAAATATTTATGCCGATAGAGCATTCCGCCAAAAGGGCTTTGGGCCCGTTCGGTGGATGAAGGACAGCAAGGGTTATTCAACCGTTGAGTCAAATCGAGAGAGCGGCGGCAATGAGATCATTAGGTACGATGCACAGACAGGTGCTCGAACCATACTTGTATCTGCCAAGGATCTAACACCGACCGGTGCCAAAGCACCACTTCGGATCGATGACTATATTTGGTCCGAAGACAACGCTCAACTGCTAGTTTTCACGAACACCAGGAAGGTTTGGCGTTACAACACCCGCGGTGATTATTGGGTTTTGAATCTCTCATCAGGGATGCTTCGGCAACTGGGTAAGAATCTTGAGTCAAGCACCTTGATGTTTGCAAAGTTTTCGCCGGACGGTACCCGCGTCGGTTATGTAAGCAAGCAGAATATTTACGTAGAGGATATTGCGTCCGCAAAGGTTGCGCAGATAACTAATGATGGCGGTGGCAATATCATCAACGGAACGTTTGATTGGGTTTATGAGGAAGAGCTGGATTGCCGCGATGGCTTTCGATGGAGCCCGGACGGCAAGACGATCGCCTATTGGCAATCGGACACCAAGAATATTGGGACCTTCTATTTGATAGACAATATCTCAGACATTTATTCAAAACCGATCCCACTGCCGTATCCAAAGGTTGGTACAAAGCTCTCCGCTGTAAAGGTTGGTGTCATCCCATCCGCTGGCGGCACGACGAAGTGGTTCGACGTGCCGGACGATCCGACGAACAATTACATAGCGAGAATGGACTTTATTCCAAACTCGAACGAGGTTATGATCCAGCAGCTAAACCGGCTGCAGAATAGGAACAGAGTCTGGGTCGGCGATGCGGCGTCGCTAAGATTGACTAACATTCTGACGGAAACTGACACAGCATTTCTGGATATTCACGACAACATTAGATGGCTGGACAAGGAGAAGTATTTTACGTGGACAAGCGAACGTGACGGCTGGTATCACCTTTACAAGGTCTCTCGCGACGGAAAAGAGATCAAGGCCATTACGAAGGGCGAATTTGATGTTGTAAATATCAATCGCATCGATCCGGCGGGTGGATATGTCTATTACATAGCCTCGCCGGGCGTCTTCACAGAACGTTACCTTTATAGAAGTCGTTTGGACGGAGCCGGCGCGGCACAACGAGTCACGCCACAAGGTTTATCGGGACATCATTCCTATCAAATGTCCGACGACGCTCGTTGGGCGATCCATACATATAACAATTTGACAACGCCAAACCGAATCTCGCTCGTCTATCTCCCGGAACACCGTCAGTCAAAGCTGATGGAAGACAACCGTGAACTAAAATCGAAATACGATAGACTCGGCCTTAGCCCAAAACAATTCTTTAAGGTTGACATCGGCGACGACAAGCTTGATGCGTATATGATCAGGCCGGCGAATTTTGATCCAACGAAGAAATATCCATTGTTTTTCTATGTCTATGGCGAGCCCGCTGGATCGACGGTGCAGAACAATTGGGATGGCGGCGAAGGACTGTGGCATCAATACATGGCCCAAAAGGGTTATGTCGTGGTCAGCGTAGACAACCGCGGAACGAGGACACCACGAGGGCATAAATGGAGACAGTCCATTTATGGACAGATCGGGATACTTGCGTCCGAGGATCAAAGCAAGGCGGCAAGAAAGATATTGAGTACCTTCAGTTTTCTGGACCCGTCGCGGGTAGGTATGTGGGGCTGGAGCGGCGGCGGACAGATGACGCTAAACTGCATGTTCCGCTATCCGGATATTTACAAGACAGGAATCGCCGTGTCTTTTGTATCGGATCAGAAGTTGTATGACGCAACCTATCAGGAACGCTATATGGGACTGCTTGAGAATAACGCCAAAGGCTACTTCGACGGCTCTCCCATTAACCATGCTAAAAACCTCAAAGGAAATTTAATGATCATGCATGGCACTGGCGACGATAACGTCCATTATCAGAGCTTTGAAATGTTGACGAACGAATTGATCAAACACAACAAGCTCTTCACAATGATGTCATATCCCATGAGATCACACAGCATCAATGAAGGCACCAATACGACCTTGCATTTGCGGCGCACGATGGAAAAATATTGGCTGGCCAACCTGTAGGCTCAAACATGAATTATCCGAGTATTTTCAATGATGTTATTGGGCCGGTGATGCGGGGGCCGTCGAGTTCGCACTGTGCCGCGTCGCTTCGTATCGGCCGCCTGTGCCGCGACCTTATGGGCGGCGATATTACCAATGTTCTCATCGAATTTGACCCAAATGGCTCTCTCGCCACGACGCACAAAGACCAGGGCTCAGATATGGGCCTTTTCGGCGGATTTCTCGGTTGGGGGGCTGATGACGAACGTTTGCCCAACTCGGCAATGCACCTTGCCGATGCCGGTATTACGTGGTGGATTGAGGTGATCGACATTGGTGCTAAGCATCCAAACACGTACAAGATCACGCTCTCGAACGCGTCGGAGATGCGGCAACTGACCGCTATCTCGACCGGTGGCGGGATGATCGAGGTCATTGATATCGACGCGGTCTCGGTCTCAATGGCGGGCGACTATTTCGAGACACTTGTGTACTGCACTTCTCCCGAGCCGATCGTCGAATTTCTGAAAGAACATGTTCAATACGAAGACCTTATTGTCCGAGCGGATGATCCGGGTTTCGTGGAACTCAGATCGCGCGAATTTCCGGCGGTTGAGGTAATGGAAGAACTGCTTGGAAGGCACGAGGTCCTACGCGTCCGAACACTCGAACCAGTATTGCCGGTTCTAGCCCGCAAGCAGCTTAGTGTCCCATTCATAACCTGCGATGAGATGCTGGCATACAACGCTGGCAAGAATATGGCCCTCTGGGAATTGGCCGCAGAATACGAAAGTGCAAGGGGCGGGCTTTCCAGAGCCGACGTATTCGGAAAAATGCGCTCGATCGTGCGCATTATGGATAATGCGATCCGATTGGGCTTGGAAGGAACTGAATACCCAGACCGTATTCTTGGCAGTCAATCACTCCAACTCAAACAACAGCTTGATAGTCGAACATTGATCGGCGGCGACGCTAATAACACGATCATCATGTACGTTTCGGCAACGATGGAGGTAAAGAGCTCGATGGGAGTGATCGTCGCGGCCCCAACCGCGGGCTCCTGCGGAGCCTTGCCCGGAGCCGTCTTTGGCGTGGCACATTCGCTTGATCTGTCTGAGGACGAAATCGTCAAAGCGATGCTCTCGGCGGGCATAATCGGGGTCTTTATCGCCGCCGGGGCAACTTTTGCCGCCGAGGTTGGCGGGTGTATGGCAGAAACAGGTTCCGGCGGCGGAATGGCGGCTGCCGCGATAGTTGAGATGGCTGGAGGAACGCTTGAACAGTCGCTTGGGGCGGCTTCATTGGCATTGCAGAATTCTCTCGGGTTGATCTGTGATCCGATCGGCAACCGAGTCGAGGCTCCATGTCTGGGACGCAATGTAATGGCCGCGACCAACGCAGTCGCCTGCGCAAACATGGCCCTATCGAATTACCGGCACCTTATTCCGCTAGACGAAGTCATCAACACCATGCAAGCAGTTGGAAACGAGATCCATCATACACTTCGATGTACGAATCTTGGCGGTCTATCAATAACCCCGGCCGCAAAAGCGATCGAATCGGAATTGAATAGTCAAAACAATGTGTTCTATAAGAATTGTTAATAGGGCTGGAACCTATCTTGAGTCGTCGTACAAGACTCAGCGAGATGGTCGATGAATTTATCGCACTCAACCGCGAGTCTTCTGAATGTGAAACTATACGTCAACGATCGTCGTCACGATAACCGGCTTTGAGCTGAGTTCTTTCTGCACAAACCGTTTTAGATGGATCCGCAGGTTCTCTTTGAAGATCGCCCGGTTGGCGATGTGCTCGGGTTTCATGTCTTCAATCGCACGGGTGACTGATTTTCGGGCTTGAGCTGCAAAGCCATTTAGCGGGTCGATGCCGGCGACGCCTTCGAAGGTTATTTGCGGTTCGCCGTTTATTTTGTTGCCGCCTTTGTTCATTGCGACGACGAGCGAGATGGCTCCACCGTAGGCGAGTTTCTTGCGTTCGCGGACGATGTCGTATTCAATCTCTTCCATAGATTCTTCGTCGATGAATGTTTTGAAAAGTTCACGTTTTTCGACGACAACCGCTGAACGTTCGTCGAGTTCAAGAATGTTGCCGTTCTCGATGAGGATGATGTCCTTGTCGTCGTAGCAGCCGACGTGATTTTTGATGAACTCTTTCTGCCGGAATAACATGCGATATTCGCCGTGGATCGGGATAACGAACTTTGGCCGAGCGGTCTCGACCATGATCTTGATGTCTTCCTGCGAAGCGTGGCCCGAAACGTGAACAAGACGGCGTTTTTCTTCGATAATGTTGGCACCGCGTTTGTAGAGATGGCCGATCAGGCGGCTGATTCCCTTTTCGTTTCCGGGAATGATGCGGGCGGAGAGGACGACTGTATCGCCCGGCTCGACCTCGATGCCCTTGAAATTGGCCGTTGCCATATTCCACAGAGCCGCACGCAATTCGCCCTGTGAACCTGTTACCAAATAACAGATCTCATCATCATCCAAAGCCCGCGAACCGCTGAGATCGATCGCCGTATTGTGCGGTATTCTCAGAAGTCCCTGTTCTTCCGCGATTTCGATGTTCTTTATCATCGACCGCCCGATCACACAGACGCGGCGGCCGTATTTATGAGCCACGTCAAACACGATCTGGA
>JANNWQ010000275.1:0-13364 GCA_031408595.1 Acidobacteriota bacterium
CTTTGCCTCGGTAAACATCACTTTTGAACCGTCGGGCGTCCAACCGACGATCCCGGGCTGGCCGTCGTGCGACATCGGCATCACTTTGGCCGCACCGCCGCCGACGGGAAAGATGTGAATACGATTGCTCTGCGCCCAACGCACCGGGCCGTCGCTGACTGACATCGCGATCCATTTCCCGTCCGGAGAATACGTCGGCGAGCTTTCGGCCGCGGAGGTGCTCGCGAATGGTGTCAGCGAACCGCTTGCGACATCAATGATCGCGACATCCGACGAAGGCCAAAAATCCGCACGCGGATCGCTGACATGGCTGACCGCGATCTTCGTGCCGTCGGGTGACCAATCAAAACCGATGACGCTACGGTCAATCGTCATCAGTTTTCGATGCAATCGGCGACCTGACGGATCTTTAAAGACAGGCATCTGGTAAAGCCTTGATAACTTTATATTCTCGTCAACCCAACGAAAATCATTGCGGCCACGATCGTTCTTGTCCTCGTCGTCGGATTTGGCGTCGGTCATCGAAAAGGCAAACGATTGCCCGTCCGGCGACCACTCGAAATTGCCAACGCCGCTCTTTACGTCAGTTATCATTTCGGCTTCGCCACCGCTTACACGCATCAGATAGAGGTTGCTTTTATTGTCTTTTCGGGTAGAGGTAAACGCAATCCAGTTGCCGTCCGGCGACCATTTCGGGTTGGCCGAGCTCTTGACCGCAAAAGTCAGCTGCATATTCTGCTTGCCGTCAATCGAAGCGAGCCATATCTGCGTCACGTACTCGCTCTTGTCTGCGGCCATGGCCTCGTTCGTCACCGTATAGACAACCCACGCTCCGCTCGGCGAAACACTCGGACTGCCTAGAGCCTTTGTCTTCAACTGCATCTCAGGCGTCCAGGCAGACTGGGAAACGGCGGTCAGCGAACAAAGAACCAACATAGCGACTATAACGATGATCTTTCTGGTAAACATATTCATTGTCTCCTAGCGTACGAGGCGGCGGCATAGCCGCTGAGATTTCAGTTGGCCTGACGGAGAAGCTCCGGTTCTGGCACAAAGAACGTGCCAGTGCTGCTGAAACATCAACCACTCCGCAATGCGATGCGGCAAAGCCGCAGAAAACTTTAGACGATCTTACTTAATGTAAATTTCCACACCATTCTACTCTGACTTTCGTCAAAAATGTAAACGCCGGAGGCGACTTGCCAGAAACCGAGAAATTGCCATTTGCCGGGAGCGAGCTTGTTAAACAGCGGCACGCTCAGTTCCGTCTCCACAGCACCCAATAAAGCGCGATTCAATGCGTCGAGCTTCTGATCGCCACGCCGTCCGTTGCCGGTGTAATGAATGACATCCGTCGTCGCACCGTGAAAGTCCGGATAGCACGGATTATGGTGGCCGAAATCGGTCAGAAGCGATATCACTACGCCATTTCGCTGATAGATTCCATGCCGCGTTTTATGTACGGCGGAAACATCCGACCAGGTCATAATGGTTCCGGATTCATTAGTGGCAGCAATATTGCTCATAAGGATATTTTATCTAGTTTGTTGACAAAGCCGTTCGATGGCAATTATCATATTCGCTGAATTATCCATATTCGGCTTATTCGTTAACGTTCCTTTGACCTTCTGAGCAGTGAGGGATTCTTCTATTCTAATCGGCTTTCCTGCTTATTGTATGCGTTATTTACATCCTTTCTATCCGTTCTTATAGGGTCTGATACTTTACTACTTGTTGGGGGATAAAGATGAGAAAAATTACAATTGCCGGTTTGGCGATAGTCATTGGAGCTTTCGCTTTAGGTTCTGCCGCTCTTACCAGTGAGGGACAGGAAAATAAAATACGTCTCAGCGATAGCGACCGTCGTATCCAAAATCGATACATCGTTGTTCTCAATGATTCAGTGGTCGGGGATCGCGGAGTCGGTTCCTATGCCGAGACCTACGCCGACAATCTCACCGCCGCCTACGGCGGAAAGGTGGAACGCGTTTTCAAACATGCGCTCAATGGTTTTTTAGCCGAGATGTCGGAGAAAGAAGCCGAGGCTCTCAGCAAAGATCCGAGCGTTGCATACATCGAAGAAGATCAGGAAATGTCGATAGACGCTGTACAGTCGCCCGCGACTTTTGGCCTCGACCGCATCGACCAGCGCAATCTGCCGCTCAATAACAGCTATACGCATAATTTCAACGGGTCCGGCGTTAATTCCTACATTGTCGATACGGGTGTTCGCTTTACACATCAGGAATTCTCGGGCCGCACTGGCTTGAGCTACGACGCGATCGGTGACGGACAGAACGGTAACGACTGTAATGGTCACGGCACCCACGTGGCCGGAACCGTCGGTGGAACCACTTATGGCGTGGCTAAGGGAACTACTATCCATCGCGTTCGCGTTCTCAATTGTCAGGGATCAGGCTCCAATTCCGGCGTCATCGCCGGTGTCGACTGGGTGACTGCAAATCACGTAAAACCAGCGGTTGCTAACATGAGTCTCGGCGGCGGAGCCAGCACCGCGCTCGATACAGCGGTAAATAATTCGATCAACGCCGGCGTCACGTTTGTCGTTGCGGCCGGTAACAGCAACGCGGATGCGTGCAATTCGTCGCCTGCTCGAGCACCGGCGGCGGTAACAGTCGGTTCGACGACCAACACAGATGCGAGATCATCGTTTTCGAACTTCGGCACGTGTCTCGATATCTTCGCACCCGGATCGAGCATTACGTCTGCATGGTCGACCGGAGATACGGCTACGAATACGATCAGCGGAACCTCAATGGCGTCGCCGCATGTCGCCGGCGTAGCCGCATTGTACCTGCACCAGAACGGACATCAGAGCCCCGCCACGGTGCGTAATGCCATCGTCGCTAATGCGACTTCCGGTGTGGTTGGAAATCCCGGCACAGGTTCGCCAAATGTACTGCTTTATTCGATATTTGGTGGTGGCGGGTCGACTCCGACACCTACGCCGACGCCGACAGCTACGCCCACTCCGACACCGGGATCCGAGTTGATTGTTAATGGCGGCTTCGAGGGCAGTGCAAGTCCTTGGGTCGGCTCCGGCACCGGTTATTTCTACACCGCGAACGGCAACTTCCCGCGTGGCGGCACCGGCTACATTTACTTTGGTGTGAACAACAGCGTCAGCGGCCAGTCGTATCAAACAGTCGCGATTCCGACGACAGCCACCGGAACGTTGAACTTCTATCTCAACGTTACGTCGAGCGAGACGACGACAACGACAGCTTATGATCGTCTGTTTGTCGAGGTGCGAAACACCTCGGGCACGTTGCTCGCGACGCTCGGCACATTTAGCAATTTAAACAAGGCCGCAGCAGGAGTTTACACACTCCGTTCGTTCAACGTTGCGGCGTACAAAGGCCAGACCGTGCGGATCCAGTTCCGCTCGACGATGGATAGCTCGATAACATCGACCTTCAGGGTTGATGATGTGTCTCTCCAATAAGCGCGGCGTTAATTTGCTTACTATCACGGCGGCCCGAAAGGGCCGTCATTTTTTCTTTGCGTCTTTGTGTCTTCCCTTAGTGGGCTTTGTGATAATGGTTTTTAGATCGTTTATAGCAAAGTGCACAAAGGGAAAACACAAAGCACGCAAAAACGGATACCTTCGACGCCTGTTTTAGCGTAGAATTATCACTCACCTATGCTGATGGACCTGCTCGGAAAAGTGTGGAAGGTTCTGCCTCGAGACGTGCGGCGGCGTGTCTCGCGCAGCGTGCAGTTCAAGTTTACGGTCTCGGCGGCGGGCATTATTACTAATGAAAAGGGCGAGGTCTTGCTGCTCGATCATTATCTGCGGCCAGACTCGGGCTGGGGCGTGCCGGGCGGCTTTATGGAAAAAGGCGAGCAGCCCGAGGCAGCGTTTCGACGTGAGATCAGAGAGGAGACCGGCCTCGAGGTTCGCGATGTCGAGATACACCGAGTCCGAACGCTCGGCCGGCATATAGAAGTCATCTACACCGCCCGTGCAAGCGGCCAAGCGCAAGCCATCAGCCGCGAGATCCGCGAATCACGCTGGTTCTCACGCGCTGACATTCCAAAAGAGATGAGCCTGGACCAGCAGTTTCTGGTGCAGAAGGCATTGAGCGGGACGGTTCAAGATTCGGCAGATTAGCCCGTTGAGCTTTTTTGACATCGAAGTAGTCCAATGGTGACTCCTTGGCCCAAAATTCACGCTCTTCGTCTTCGCTCTTAAATTTCTTCAGCTTTCTCATAACCTCTTTTCCCTCCCATTCATCCTAACACGAGACCAAATTGGAAACGCCGCCACCGCCGTTGTATAATCGCTTTTTATCTTAAGGAGAATCTTATGGTCGATCTTATTCCGCCGCCTGAGTCGGTGATGAACATCCTCACCAAGACCGAGGCTTATCGCAAAGGACATTTTATTTACCCGAACGGTAAGCACGCGTCACACTATTTTCAGATGCCGCTGGCGTTTCGCTATTACGATAACGCTCGCATTCTGTCCGTCGGCCTGAGCCGGATGTTTCGGCAGGAGAAATCCATCGCTAGCCGTTTGCCGAAAGTTTCGGTGATATCCCCAAGTCCGGGCGGAATCATGGTCGCCTTCGGCGTCCGCGAGGCGTTGGGAGCAGACCAGATTTATTGGGCGGAGATGGAGAATGGCACACGACAGTTTCGTCAGTATATGGCCGATTATGAGGTCTATCCGGCGATCATCGTCGATGACATCAACCGTTCGGGCAAGGCCATTCAGGAAACCATCGATCTCGTCAAAGAGGTCGGCAGCGAAGTCATCGGTATCGGTACGATCGCGAAATTTGATGATGCACCAAATGAATTTGACGGCATCACTGCCAAGTCTATGCTCAGCTTTGACGTAAATTTTTACGACACGGAAGAAGAGTGGCGTGCATCGCGAAGTGCGTCGGACGCACCAGAACAGACAGTTAGATTCTAAAGAGGTTTTATGAAATTACCCGGTGGATTAGACATCGAATCGATGATGCGTCAGGCCCAGGAGATGCAGGAAACGATGGGCCGCGAAATGAAAACGATGACCGTCGACGCAGCTGCGGGCGGCGGTGCCGTGTCGGTCAAAATGCGAGGCGACTTCGAAGTCGTTTCACTCACGATCTCGCCTGATCTGGTCAAAGACGGCGATGTTGAAATGCTTCAAGACCTCACCGTCGCGGCTTTGAATGAGGCTAAGCGAAAAGTCGAAGAATCGCTCAAAGGCAAGCTCGGCGGAATGCTACCTCCAGGTCTGATGTAAGAATTCAACAGGATATACAGGATTAACAGGATTTTTATCCTGCCTATCCTGTATATCCTGTTCAAACTTTCCTATACCCAACACATGCTAGATTATTCCGAACCCGTCGCGAAGCTGATCGACGAATTCAAACGGCTGCCGGGGATCGGTGGCAAGTCGGCGCAGCGGCTCGCGTTTTATGTGTTGCGGCGGCCGATGGCTGAGGTCGAACAGTTTGCGAGTGCCTTGATCGAGGTCAAGGAAAAGATAGTATTCTGCGGCGTTTGCAATAACCTAACCGACGTCGATCCGTGCCTCTATTGTTCCAACACAAAACGCGACCGCTCGATCATCTGCATCGTCGAGGAACCATACAATCTCGTCGCGGTTGAGAAAACACGATCATTTCGCGGTCTTTATCACGTGCTCCATGGCACGCTCTCGCCCATCCGAGGCATCGGGCCGGACGAGCTTATGCTTGCGAATCTGCTTCCGCGGCTTCGCCCGGAAAACAATGACGGTATCGAAGTTGCCGAGATCATTGTCGCCACGAATCCCACGACCGAGGGCGAGGCAACAGCCAATTACATCGCCCGTCTCCTAAAACCACTTGGCGTCCTCGTCACACGCATTGCCATGGGCATGCCCGTCGGCTCCGACCTCGAATTTGTCGATGAGGTCACGATGGATAAGGCTCTTACCAATCGCCATGCGATATGATTGCACAACAATGCTAAAACTTGTTGGCATACCCACGATCTCGCGCTAGTATCTTCCTATCGATGTCATTTGCGCATCGGGATCGCCCACAGATTTCCCTCCACACGTAACCAGTAGATAGCGATCAACGAGACTTTGGTCTTTGGTCTTTGGTCTTTGCTCTGGTTCTTTCTGCATCTGGAGACAATTCCTACGGTTTCCTGAGTTTTCATCTTCGTCTTGCTCCTATGGGCAAGGGGGAGCTTGTCCGCTCTGTACTTACTGACCAATCAAAGGAGATTGCAAAATCAAAATGTTCAAAATACTTAAAATAGCCGCATTTGCGGCGTTTATTACCGCGACATTTACAGTCGCTGCCGGCGCTCAGCAGACCACGGGGACCGTGAATCTGAGCGGAACGGTCTCGAAATTTGTCGAGATCAATTCCGGCGGAGCTGTTACGCTTGCGGGCAACTCAGGCGGAGGCGTCACCACTGACGGCACCGCTAATAGCCCGCTAGCAGTCGTCGTTGACCTCGGCGAACTTGGCCCAAGCAACACCAACAGTTTTGTTACGGCCAGCGTTCCTCTCAAATTACGCAGCAATGCAGCCTACGTCCTTTCGATGCAGGCATCATTCAGCTCAACCGGTTCGACAGGGGAGAAACTCGCTGCCTCGGACATCGGCTTCGGCCTCGGTAGCGTTACCCGTAGCGGCCTTGGCGTCGCCACAGGTACCGATACCAACGGGACTTCCGGCGACCCGACGCTTCCGGCAAACGGAGCGGTCAACGGTACGACCGGCCGATTCGAATTCACAACGTCGAACTCGAATCTAGGAGCTTTTTCGAGCTCGACAACCGCTCTTAACGGCACATACATCATGAGAGCCGTTCCCCGCTCTAACCCGAACGGCCTCACCGTTCCGGCTATCTTTGCCGTCAAGCCACAGTTCTACGAAGTTGGAACCATGACCGCGACCGCGACCTTCACCGTTACCGCTCCTTAGTTCCCTAAGGACATACTGCAGGCGGTGCTGCCGCCCGGATAACGACGGCAGCACTCGCCCTTTTCAGCTAAATGGAGAAGATATGAAAGAATCGGTAAATTACATCACAAAAATACTCTTCGCAGCCTCGCTAACGATATTTTTCGGTGCGATCGCCTCGGCTCAGTCCACGACCGGAACCGTCAACATGAGCACGACGGTGTCAAAGTTCGTTGAGATCAACTCGGGCGGTGCCGTGACCCTGACCGGTAATTCCGGCGGCGGCGTCTCGACAGACGGAACACTTAACAACCCACTGGCAGTCGTCATCAATCTCGGCGAGGTCGGCCCGAGCAATACGAACAGTTTTGTTACGGCATCGGTCCCGCTTAGGATCAGAAGCAATGCGGCGTACGTTCTGTCCGTGGCGTCGACCGTCACTACGTCCGGCTCGACCGCAAACAGCATCACGTCCGCAGACATCGGTTTCGGCCTCGGCTCGATTGCCCGCACCGGCGTCGGCGTGGCGGCCGGAACAGACACCAACGCAACTGCTGGCGACCCGACTTTGCCTGCAAACGGTTCTATAAACGGAACGACCGGCCGTTATAATTTCACCGCCGTTAGATCGAATCTAAGCTCCTTCGCCACTTCCACAACAGCCCTTAGCGGCCCAACGATAATGAATGCCGTACCCCGCTCCAACGCTAACGGCCTCACTGTTCCCGCCATCTTCGCGATCAAACCGCAGTTCTTTGAGAACGGCTCGACCACGATCGCAGTCACATTTACAGTTACCGCTCCTTAGCCTAATGCGTCACTTTCGTATTCTTATTATTTTCGGGATCGTCTCGCTCGTGAGTTTGGTCGAGGTCGGAGCCCAGGCACTCGATATTTCATCGGGTGGAGCACCATCGATCACCGGTTCGGTGGGCGGCTCGGTCACGGGCAGCTCGGACGTTCGGCAGGATCTTGTCGTCACGGTGAATTTTGGCGAGCTTTCGCCACTGAACGCGAGCAACATTGTAAAGGTGATCGTACCGATCGCCGTCCGCAGCAATCAACCTTACCAAGTAACGGTCGCTTACACCGGAGCTGTAAACGCAAATGCTCAGGCTATCCAAAGATCGGATCTCGGCTTTGGACTCCAGAATTGGCGTGCAATGGGCAGCAATTCACGGGTTTGTAATAACAGCCCGCACATCTTCTACTCGCCCTTCAACAATGACCCGGCAAATAACAGGACTTTTGCCGCAAACGGAAGAGCTCAATACCCCTCCGACCTCAACGATGTGAATCTGGCAACGACCACACTCTCCGGCCCAAGACTTTCAAATGGAGGCGGGAGCCGGCAGACGAACGATGGATACATTTTTGACGCTATCCTTGCCATTACACCTCAATACTACGCTCCCGGTTCGACGACCGCGACGCTCACCTTCACCATCTCAGCGGGACCAAATGTCCCTTGCTAAAACTAGCATGTACAAATCACTTACCCTGATCTCGATACTCCTTCTTGCAGCTTTGACTGCGATGGCTCAGTCACCAACCGGCGAAGTGCCTACGAGTGGCAGCATGGCGGTTTCGCCCGCTCGTTTTGAGCTGGAAATGAAGCCTGGCACCGAGCAGACCGTCGTCGTAAATCTTGATTATCGGGCCGGCACCGGTGGCAAAGACCCCGTGCGGATCATGGCTTCTCTTAACGACTGGACCATCACAAAAGATGGCCGCGTCGAATATTCGCGTGCCAATTCGCTGCCAAATTCGGCAAGCCCTTGGCTCATCTACACGCCGGGTGAAGCAGCCGTCGTTCCGGGAATGATCCATCAGATCCGCGTTACGATCGCCGTTCCGCTGAATGCCACGCCAGGCGATCACCTCACCTCGCTGATCATCGAGCAGCGTCCGGAAAGCTACAAGAACGAGGGCAATCTCAAACAAGTCGTCGTCCGCTACCGCATGGCGTCTGTCTTTTACATAAAGGTCCCAGGCCTGACGAGGAAAGGTAATTTTGAGAATCTGCTTGCCGAATCCACGCCCAACGGTTTTGTCGTAACGCCTGTCCTCAAGAACGAGGGCAACAGTGTGATCCGGCCAACATCGTCGCTCACCGTCATCGATGCGGACGGCAAGACCGTTACGGAAATGTCCAGCATCGAGCCGCTTCCGGTGCTCGGCGGCAGCGAGATCGCTCAACCGTTGCTGATCGAAAAGCAGCTTCCGCCCGGGACATACTCGGTCAAATATCGTGTCGATTTTCAAGACGGACGCCCCGCAACCGAGGGCGTGACCGACCTCATCGTCAAAACTGCCCCGCAGATCGCCACCGGCAAGCCACCTGCCAAAAAGCCCTAGACCCAACCGATGAAGACGACACGTCTCTTCACAATTTTGACCTTGGCGAGTTTCGCATTTGTCGCGACGGCATTCGGCGTTCCCAACGATCCGGTCGCCAAAGCCTCTGATGCCGCAAAAGTGCAGTCCGGCTTTGCGCCGGTCTTGGTCAACGGCCGCGAGCTTACCGGCCCGAACACACTTGCCCGCACCAACCCGCAGATCGCAGTTCCAGTCGCGGCGATTGCTCGTGCGCTAGGTGAGAGGGTAAGCGTGGATTCCGCGTCGCGAAGCGTCACGGTCGTGAGACAGGTCGGTGTCACTGCAGCCTTCGACGCAACTCTCGGACAGGTCCTCGAGAACGGAGCGGTCGTACTGTCCATTTCAAATTCGCGTGAGATCACTTTTTTGCCGAATGCCGACGAACTAATGCTTCCGGTAGAGATCGCGTCGGCATTGCTCGACGTCTCGATCCGATTCGATGTCGCCCAGAATAAGGTTGTCGTGAGCCGTGGACAGATGTCGTCGGGCGTTCTCGAGAGTGACTCAAAGGCAGGCATTCTCGAGCTCTACGACGCTCGTTACGAATATCTTCTCAGCCGCTACACGGCCTCGACCGCCCAAAGCCTCGTACTCAATGGAACTGGGCGGCTCGGCGATGGGCGATTTCATTTCAATTCGAATCTAAGCACGTCGAGCAGACGGAAGTTCGCTCCCAGGCAATTTACTTTCGATCTCGAACGCCCGAATGGCC
The DNA here is from genome assembly GCA_031408595.1 of Acidobacteriota bacterium. Lineage (GTDB taxonomy): Bacteria > Acidobacteriota > Blastocatellia > Pyrinomonadales > Pyrinomonadaceae > OLB17. The sequence goes on from JANNWQ010000275.1 coordinate 10,018, forward strand.
AGCGGTTCATAGCAGGCGACCTTAGTTCGGGAGCAGCTCTGCCGCTCCTGAGCTCTAATGTTCGCGGCGGTTTGGCCAGCATTCCTATTGGCGAATTTACTATTGCTGCATTCGGTGGACGAGCAGATTCCGGATCTCCCCGCTCGCTGTTACTAAACGAACCGTTTCAATTGACACGCCCACGCTTCGACACGAATATTTTCGGCGCATATGCGACCCGAACGTTCGGAGAACGGACAAGCCCGTTAACAATCTCTGCCGGAGCGACTCGATTCTCAGGGGATTCACGAACCGGGAGTCTCGTCTCTTCGAGCATCAATTTCGCCAACCGAAACCTGCGTTTTCAGGCCGACGTCGGCATCGGAAACTTTCGTGGCCGAACGAATGATAATGTCGTCGTCCGTGGTAGTGATTCCGCCGTCGATCTCGCGGCAACGTATCAGGTCGCTGGGAATCTTTCGGTTCAGGGCCGCTACGCTCATATCGGTGCAAATTTCCTCAGCCCGCAATCCGGTGTTCGCGAACCTATCGATCTCAAAGCCGCCGGCGTCACGTGGTCGCCGATGAAGTGGCTATCGGCTTCGGTCAATGCGAGCACCGCAAAGCGGCCAAACGACGCAGGCCGTGCCGACAGCTTTGTCTCAGCCGCATTTGGTGTCACGCCTGGAGCGGGCAAACCACGATTCTTTTTCTCGCACACGCAAAGCAGCTCAAAGCTCGTACGTTCCGGCTCTTTCACGCTCGTCAACGCGGCAAAAGATTTCTCTCGCTGGCGTCTATTTATGAGCGCCACGCGTACAAAAATGATAGGCCCGGCGATGGTCAACGCTCAGTTCGGCTCAAATATTTCAGTCAACGATACGAATTCGCTTGAGATCAGCCAGGGCATCGGTTCACGCCGAAACCTCAACGGCCTGATCGACTGGCGGACATCGGGCCTGTTCGGCAAACGTCTCGATCTTACAGCGGGTGCGGGCTACAGCTACTCGCCAACCAACAAATTCACCCCTTTCGAACGCGTCACCGCGTCTCTCGTTCTGCCTCGCCAAACTTCGCTCCAAGTGAGCTACACACACACAAATTCCGGCCCGACGCTTCTCGTCCAGCTTCGTGGATCGCTGTTTCGCCGAAAAGAAGCTTCCGCGTATATGAACGCCTCGACCGCCGAGGCGAACAATTTCGGCACCGTCACGGGACGCGTTTATCAGGATGTGGATGGAAATGGGACGTACGACCCGACGGTCGACAAAGCACAAACAAACGTAAAGGTCCGTGTCGATGGCAATCGTTACGTCGAGACCGATGCGAACGGCGTATTCGCCTTCGAAGCGATGCCGACCGGCGAGCACAAAGTATATCTGGATCTGCTTTCGGTACGTGCCGACCTGACGATGCTTGACGCGTCTTCGCGTGACATTTTGCTGAAAAGCGGACGTTCGACTTCGATGGATTTTAGGCTGGTTCGTACAGGCCGCATCTCAGGCCGCGTTTGGCTAGATCGCAATGAAAACGGTGAACTCGACGAGGGCGAGACGCCGCTTGCGGACATTCGCGTCGTTACGTCGAGCGGCCGCGATACGCTGACCGACACCGACGGCTACTACTCGATCGCCGACCTCGCACCGGGTGAACACGTCGTGCTGATCGACGAGAAAACGTTACCCGAAAAGACCGTGACTCGTACGAAACAGCTCGCCGTACACGTATTCGCCGGGCGCGAAACGAGCGAGATATTTCTCGCCGTCATCGACCGGCCGGCTGAGGTCAAGAAGTTCGGTTCGGTAAAATAGGCTCGACCTATAGCCCTTTTACGTACCTAACGAGAGCTGTGACTTGTGCAGCTGTGAGTTTTTTGTTCGCTGGCATGTCGCCCTTTCCGTTGCGGATGATCCGAGCCATCTTTGCCGCGTCCATATTCTTTACACTCTCATCTGTCAGGTCGTCCGCCTCGGTGCGGCGACCTTCTTTCGTATTCGAACGCCCATCGTTGCCATGACAGCGTGCGCAATTAGCACGGTAGATGGATGCCTGAGCAACATTCTCGCCGCTCTCAAACGAAAGCGGAACATACGCCGCAGTCCGCGGGATCATTGCAAATGCGGCTGTCGCCGCGAACGCCGTGACTGCCAATATCTTTCCTGCAAGTAGTAATCTTTTGTTGTGCATAGCTTTATGATTGTCGTAGAAGTATCGTCCTGACTTCAAGTCGTTTTCGCTATTTTAGACGCACGGAAACACAATTTTACTTCATATTTTTTTGTTGGTTGATGATTTTCAAAGCGGCCGATGTAGAATCGTGTTATGCCTGAGTCCACTCAAAAGGAAAAAGCAGAACAATTTACTAATCTTCATGTGCCGGGTCATCCCATAATATTGTTCAACATCTGGGATGCAAGAAGCGCAAAAGCAGTCGCCGAGGCCGGTGCAAAAGCGATCGCGACCGGAAGCTGGTCCGTCGCCGTCGCTCAAGGATTTTATGACGCCGAGGCATTGCCGATGAATCTGGCGCTCGACAATATTGCCCGCATCGTAGCAGCCGTCGATCTGCCGATCACGCTCGATTTCGAAGGCGGCTATGCGACCGATCTCGATACTCTGAGAGCAAATATTGGCAGAGTCATCGACACCGGTGCCATCGGGATCAATTTTGAAGATCAGAAAGTCGGTGGCGAAGGCCTATACTCCATCGATGAGCAATCAAACCGTATCGCCGCGATCCGCGAGACAACAAACGGCAAAGGCATCCCGCTGTTCATCAATGCACGAACCGATGTGTTCCTAAAGAACGGCCCTGACACTCACGCGGAACATTTCGAAGAAGCAGTGACGCGTGGAATCGCATACGCCGAGGCCGGTGCGAACGGACTTTTCGCTCCCGGCTTGAAAGATCCTGCACTGATAAAAGAGATATGCGAGCGGTCTACTCTGCCCGTAAACATCATGGTCATGGCAGACACGCCCACGAACGCTGAAATAGCCGCTCTCGGCGTCGCCCGCATCAGCTACGGCCCGGGGCCTTATCGGCAAATGATCGAGGCACTAAAGAAAGCAGCATTGAACGCGGGTGTTGCGTACATGCAACAACCCTTGACAAATGCAACACTCTGAGGTAGGATAGGCACGACACTAGAAGGCCTGCGCCACACGTGTAGTTTGTGTTTTAGAATGGTTCGGTTTTTGAGGTGTTTTGTGGTTGTAACTGCTGAATGTCTTGTCCTGAAATAGGTTTACAGGTTAAATGGGACATATGGGACAAGATAATGTACGTGGAGAGGTAGTCAGGAAGTATAAGACGGGCAGTTTTACGCTTCGTGAGTTGGAGAGTGAATATGGGGTGAGTTCGTCGA
>JANNWQ010000276.1:0-27832 GCA_031408595.1 Acidobacteriota bacterium
GAACGAGCCGCGATGCACTACGTCAAACAGTTTGGCTTCACCGATCTGTTTCGCGAGAAAAATGGCAACGTCGAAGAATTCTCATGGTGGGATTACCGCGCCGGTGCCTGGCAAAAAAACCAAGGCCTCCGCATCGATCACATCTGGACCACACCTTCGATCACCGAGAGATGTACTCGTTGCTTGATCGACAAATCAACGCGATTTCTGACCTTGCCGAGCGATCATGCACCGGTGATTGCCAGTTTCGATATATAGAAATTGTTGACGTTAAGGGCAAACATTCATTATACTTTCATTTTGGATGCATAATGTTATGGCTACACTTACGATAAAAAATTTACCGAACGATGTTTATGCGGCTTTAGGCAATCTTGCCAAAAGACATCGAAGGAGCATCAATAGCGAGGCTATAGTTCAACTCGAGAAGGTTCTTGAGAATACTGAGCCCGATAACGAGAGAAGACTCGAACGGATTCGCCGACTAAGGGACAGTCTTCCGGATGTATGGGTAACGGAAGAGTTTCTGGACTTTGCTAAGAATGAGGGGCGCCCTTGATTGTCGTAGACACCAATATTATTGCCTATCTTTTGATCAATGGGGATAAAACAGCCTCTGCGACTGACGTTGCTCGAAAGGACCCCGAGTGGGCGGCTCCACGCTTATGGCGCTCCGAGATGCGCAATGTATTGGCCCTATACGTTCAACGCGGTGTCTTTTCGCGTCGTGCGGCGGTTTTGATAATGGAAGAGGCGTTAGCTACGATGCAAGATCGTGAATTTGAGGTCGAATCCGGCCGAGTTCTGGAACTCGCGGAATCATCAGGCTGCACCGCGTATGATTGTGAATTCGTCTCGCTGGCCGAGCGATTGAGCGTTCCCCTTGTGACCTCGGACAAGAAACTGCTCTCCGCGTTTCCTGATCTCGCCATTTCAATGGATGCCTTCACAGCCTGACCACACGCCATGAACGGAACTCTATTCGAGAAACACCTTTCAGCAAATGAAATATCAGACGCGATCAAGCACGTTCTAGCATCGCCAAAAGACAACGGAGTGCTCGAAATGATCGTCCGACGTCCGGCGGTCAATAAACGCGAGGTGACCGAGAGCGGTGTGTTGGATATCGAGAACGGCCTCGTGGGCGATAACTGGCGGACACGTGGAAGTTCGCGAACGGATAACGGCCTTGGCCATCCAGAGATGCAGCTCAACTTGATGAATTACCGCTTTGGCCTGCTCATCGCAGGCAGTCGCGAACGCGTTCCTCTAGCCGGCGATCAACTCTTCGTCGATCTCGATCTCAGCGAAGACAATGTCCCGGCGGGGACAAGACTTTCGATCGGTGAGGCGGTAATAGAAGTTACAACCATCCCGCATCTTGGCTGCAAGAAGTTCGTCGAACGCTTTGGCATCGATGCGATGAAATTTGCCAATTCGGATTTCGGACGAAGACATAATCTTCGAGGGATAAATGCAAAGGCTGTAAAGGCAGGCGAGATACACTCCGGAAATATTATTCGAGTGGTTTCGCCACAGGAGTAATTATGAACTCGTTTACACGACGTGATGCCTTGCTCGGGATGCTTGGCCTTGGCGGTGCTCTGAGCCTAAACAACACACCAGCATTTGGCAACCCGGAATCGACTGGATACAGGGATCAGAAATATGGTTTCGCTCCCGGGCTGACCTACCTCAATACGGGCTCGCTCGGACCGACGCCTCGCTCCGTACTCGAAGCCACGCTAAAGGCATGGCTCGAACTCGAATCAAATCCCGTCGCAATGACCTACGGAGATGGAGCGGTGCATAAGCTGACGGACACTGTCCGCGAAAAGCTAGGCAGGTTTATTGGCTGTGCCGCCGACGAAATACTGATCACCCGGAGCACTACCGACGCGATGAACGCAACTGCTCTCGGTATCGACTTCGAACGTGGCGACCGTGTCCTTACCACTAATGTCGAACACGAAGGCGGCAGCATCGGCTGGAAATATTTGAAGAAATATCGGGGAGTAGAAATAGATGCGATCGGCATCGCGCCAAACGATCACGACGTTAACGGGGTCGTCACGCGTCTCGAGAAAGCGATCACGAAACGAACAAAGGTGATCAGCGTGAGCCAAGTCATCACCTCGACCGGGCTACAAATGCCGATAGCTGAGATCGCCACATTGGCAAAAAAGCGGGGAATCTTGTCGGTCATTGACGGAGCCCAGGCCATCGGCCAAATACCCGTTAACGTAAAAGACCTCGGTTGCGATGCATACGCGGCACCGGGCCACAAATGGCTCATGGCTCCGAAGGGAACGGGATTTCTCTACATCAACAAAGACTCAGCATCAAAGATCCACCCGGTCGAACGCGAAGACGGCGTCAGATTCGTGGTCGAATCCACCGGTGTCGGCGCTATACCGTTGATAGTCGGGATGGGAGCTGCCTTAGATGCGATACAGGCACGAGGCATCTCTGCGGTTGAAAGGCACAATATCGAGCTTCGCAATCGTGCCTACGCCGGGCTAAAGAAAATTCCGAAGATCGAGGTGGTTAGTGCACCGCCCGGACCGCTCGCGAGCGCTCTCGTAGCCTTTAGACTGCCGGACTCGATTGATAGCGCTGCGTTTAGGATCAAAATGAAGGAAAAATACAAACTCGTCTTAAAGATGACGGAAAAAAGGTGGTTTAACGGCATGCGTATTTCTCCGCATGTATTCAATACCGCCGCCGACATCGACCTGGCTCTAAATGCAATTCGCACAGAACTATCGTAGTTCAATTCTATTGTGAAACTCGCAACCTGGAACATAAACGGGCTCAACTCAAGGCTCACGCAGATGATCGAGTGGAGTGCTGCGAATCGGCCGGACATTTTGTGTTTGCAGGAAACGAAGTGTATTGACGCGAAGTTTCCAACACAGCGGCTGCGAGCTGCGGGTTATGAGCATATTGCGTTCAGCGGCGAAAAGTCTTACAACGGCGTGGCAATCCTCTCGCGTTTGCCGCTAGAGAATATCGAATTAAGGCTGCCGGGCGATAACACCGATCTCGCGGCACGATTCGCCGCAGTCGCCGTTGGCGGCACTTCGCTCGTGAATGTCTATGTGCCTCACGGGACGAGAGTTGGTAGCGATAAATTTGCTTTCAAACTCGCATGGATGTCGCGACTCCGAAAATATTTTGACGAGCGGTTCGCGACCGACGAAAAAGTTATACTTTGCGGCGATCTGAACGTTGCTCCGCACGAGACTGACGTGTGGAATCCGCGGCAGCAGCAAGATAAGACGCATTTTTCAAAACCGGAACGCGAGGCTTTGCTGAACATTAAGAAATGGGGATTTGTCGATGTGTTTCGGCTGTTCAATGACGAGGGTGGCGAGTATTCGTGGTGGAGCCACTTTCATCATGATTTCGAAAAGAATCGCGGGATGCGCATCGACCATATTTGGGCTTCGCCGCCGGCTGCAGATGTATGCAAGGATTGTTGGATCGACAAAAACCCGCGTGCCCTCGAAAAGCCAAGCGACCACGCACCGGTCCTGGCCGAGTTCGACTTTTGATCGCAGTTTGGAATAGACTATCAGCCTCAAAACCAGAAATTCAAACCTAAGTAAGGAGAAATGCGAAATGAGCGATGTCATGATGCAGATCACTGACGAAGAGGCGATCAGACGAACGATCCAGCAGTATGTCAACGGCGGTATCTCGGGCCGCGGTGCCGATATGAAACCTGCGTTTCATGATCAGGCGACCATCTTTGGCTATATTGGCCCCGATCTTTTTGCGGGCCCAATTCAGGGTCTCTTTGACTGGAACGACGAGAACGGCCCCGCCTTGGACATGAAGCCAAACATAGCCAAGATCGACATCGAAGGCACGATCGCCACCGTTCGTCTCGAACTCGATAACTGGACCGGTCATAGGTTCACAGATATGTTCACGCTGCTAAAAGCCGAGGGAGAATGGAAGATCATCAGCAAGGTCTTCTATCTGCATCCTGAGGATTGAGAAAGGAGGCTAGCGAGACGAGAATGCGGCATCGACGCCAAGGGAGAACATTATGAAATTATGTCTTTTTTCTCTGCTGATCCTGCTTTTGGCCAACCAAACATTTTTGGCTCAAAGAGCGCTCACTGCGAGCCCTTATCTTTTTGTTTGGTCAGGGGACACTGACAAAAAAGATCCTGACTTTCTAGCAGTGATAGATGCGCGTCCCGGCGCGGCAAGCTACGGCGAGATCGTCGCGACATTACCGGTGGGAGCTAAAGGAACTTTTCCGCATCACACGGAATATGAATTTCCCGCGAATTCTCTGCTTTTCGCCAATGGTTGGGGTGCCGGACAGACGTTTATTCTTGACCTCCGCACTCCCAGAAAGCCAAAGCTGGCAGGTCAGTTCAAGGACATTGCGGACTACAGTTTTCCGCATAGCTATGCTCGGCTTCCGAATGGAAATGTACTCGCGACGCTGCAGGTGAAAAAAACAGGGTACCAACCGCCGGGAGCTCTCGTTGAATTCGATGATCGAGGCGGTCTCATACGGGCCAGCAGTAACGATGTTACTGGCGTGGACAAGAACGAGCTTTGGGCCTATAGCCTGCTCGTACTTCCGGACAAAGATCTCGTCGTAACGACAAATACCGTGATGGGCCTCCCGCAGTGGGCCATGCCAAAAGGGCACGGATCATCCCACGAAGCTCATACATTGACGGACAGCTCCAGCGTCCAGGTCTGGCGGCTTAGCGATCTTCGATTATCGTCAACCTTTATGCTCCCGTCTCGTCCGGGAAGCAAATCGCATCTCAATCCGGCGGAGCCCCGGGTCTTGTCCGACGGCAGTGTTTATGTGAATACATTTAGCTGTGGACTTTTCCTCCTGTCCGGGATCGAAGGTGCCAACGCGGGTGCAAAACACGTTTTTGATTTTCCCGGAGCCGGCACCAGCGAAGAATGCGGCGTCCCGGTAGTCGTGGGCAAGTATTGGATACAGACCGATCCGTCTGTTCCCGGACTAGTGGTTTTGGATACGAGCGATCCCAAGAAGCCCGTCGAAGTATCTCGACTCGTACTCAGTGAAAGATTCAAAAAGGCTCATTGGGTCGCTGCCGATCGCAGATCGGATCGCGTGGTGGTCACCGGAAACAATCAGTCGTGGGTTTTGATCGCGAATATCGACATGAAAACGGGAAAGCTCACGATCGATGAAAAGTTTAAATCGAAAGGATCCGAACATGCGGGTCTTGAGTTCGACCGTCCAAAGTGGCCGCATGGTGCGACCGGAAAAGCTATGGTGCATGGAACCCTTTTTGGACCAAGACACTAGACATAAAATCGAACGAGCTAAAAAATGAAACGATGCCCTGAATGCAGGCGAGATTATTACGACGACACTCTGCTGTATTATCTCGATGTCGGCCTTAAGCCGGCTTGGGCCAGTCCCAAGCGGAAATCAAGGCAGTTCTGCAATCTATGCTGAATTTAGTAATCAGAAAATGGCATAGGCGGAATCAGCGGGAGAGGAGAATTATATGCGATCGAGAATGATCCTTGGACTTATTTTGAGCATCAGTCTTGCCTTAATAGCGAGCGGGCAAGTAAAGCCGTGTCCGACGGCGTCGAAGTTTGGGCCCGACGATCAATTAGGAAACGTTAGATACATAACCCAAGCGAAAACCCTCGCTGCTTCGAAACTCGTCACGACCGGAAAGGCCTATCGTCTTGGCATCGAGACGAACAAAGATACTCCCGCTTACGGCACTCGCAAGTTCTCCATTACAGTCCTTCAGCCCGATCAGGCCGGCGGGGCCAGCTTAGGCCCGACGAAGACGACATACAACGACGACATCATCAATGGATGGGTCGGCGTCGGTTCGCAGCTGGACGGCTTGGGACACGCCGGGATAGATCATGTCTATTTCAACTGCAACAAGGGCTCAGATTTCACGCGGGCTGATGGATTGACGAAATTTGGCATCGAGAATGTTCCCGCCATCGCGACGCGCGGCATTCTGCTCGATATGGCGGCGTACTTCGACACCGATATGGTGAAGGAAGGAATTGCTATTAACCGTGCCGAGATCGAGGGCGCCATGAAACGCCAGGGCATCAAATCTATCGAAAAAGGGGATGTCGTGCTTTTCTATACCGGCTGGCAAAAACTGATCGGAAAGGATAACAAGCGTTTCATCTCGTCCGGGCCTGGACTCGGCCGCGAAGGCGCAAGATATCTTGCATCGCGCGACGTTGCAATGGTCGGGATGGACACGTCGAATTTCGAAGTGATCCCGTTCGAGAACGGTGCAGGCATCTACGAGGTCCACCAGATATTGCTCGCGATGCACGGGATCCACATCCTCGAAAACATGAACACCGAGGAAATGGCGAATGACAAAGCCTGGGAATTCCTGTTCACCCTCGGCGCCGCGCGAATCACCGGCGGCGTGCAGGCGATCATTAACCCCATCGCCATAAAGTAGGTCCACATATCACGCCACGTATTTTATGGATAGGAAACTCAGGATCGCTCAATACGGCTGCGGAAAGATGTCCGTGTACACGATGCGCTACGCCGTCGAAAAAGGTGCGGAGATCGTTTGCGCCTTTGGCCGAAGTTCCAACATCGGCAAGGACATCGGCGAGATCGCGGGCATAGGTAGAATCGGCGTGCTCGTTCAGGATTCGAACGACGCAGTCGCGATCATGAAGGAGACGAAGCCGGACGCCTGCATCATTACCACGGCGAGCCTGATGCATGACCTCAAACGCCCCTTCCTCGACTGTGTCGAAAGTGGCGTCAACGCGATCACGCTTTGTGAGGAAGCGTTTTATCCCTGGAATTCTGCACCGAAGATCACTCAAATGTTGGACGAACTGGCCAAGGAGAAAGGTGTAACTTTGTGCGGCTCGGGATATGGCGATGTGTTTTGGGGGAATCTGATCACCATCATCGCAGGGTCCACTCATACGATAACGAAGATCACGGGCCGGTCGAGCTACAACGTCGAGGATTACGGTATCGCATTGGCGAAGGTCCACGGAGCGGGCCTATCACTGGCGGATTTCGAAAAAGAGATCGCGGCCGCCGATAACATCTCGAACTCGGAGCGCGGAGCCCTCATCGAAGAGGAAAGCTTCCTGCCTTCCTATATGTGGAACTCAAATGGCTGGCTTTGCTCTCAGCTCGGGCTCACCGTAAAGGATCAAACCCAAAAGTGCGTTCCCCAAACGCATGACGAGGAACTTCGTTCCGAAACGCTCCAGATGACCATTCCCGCCGGACACGCCACGGGAATGTCTGCCGTTGTTACGACCACAACTGAGGAAGGGATCGTGATCGAAGGCAATTGCATTGGCAAGGTCTATGCTCCGGGCGAGTTCGATCAGAATGTCTGGACAATTCATGGTGAGCCCGATACCGAGGTCATCATCAACCGGCCGGCAACCGTCGAGTTGACCTGCGCGACCATCGTCAACCGCATCCCCGATCTGATCGCCGCAGAGCCCGGCTTCATCACTTCTGAAAAGCTACCTGCAAATAGATTTCGAGCCAAGGATCTCAGTTTCTATGTGAAATAGCCAAAGAGACAACTATATGACTATGAATAACAAAGTTGCCCTGATCACAGGTGCGAGCCGCGGTACCGGGAGGGCGACGGCGCTGGCCTTTTTTGCAAAGGGTGCGAGCCTCGTACTGGCAGCGGGGAGGTGACGGCGGGAAATGCGTATCCTCCGGGCATCGAGACAAAAAAGAAGACGCCTGCCTGTGGCACACGCACCTCTGGCATCACGGTCGCACAGCCGACGCACCAGGTGGAGCGAGCTTTGGCCCGAACACGATCACACTGATTGTTTCGCCCCACGGCATTGCAATCCTTAGACAACACCGTGTTAGCGAACTAGAGAGAACTTAATGAAAGAAGCATTAACATTATTACTAATCATCCTGCTGCCGACACTTACTTTTGGTCAACTCCCGTCAGCGCATATTTTTCCCAGCGTGGAACTTGCTCGCGTGGATTCAGTGTTTCAAGAGTTTGACCGAAAGGACTCTCCGGGTTGTGCAATGGCGGTAATTGATAAGGGGAAGATCCGTTACAAGAAAGGCTACGGAATGGCGAATCTGGAGCATAACATTCCCATCACGCCCGACACGGTTTTTGATGTCGCCTCGGTTTCGAAACAATTTACCGCGTTTGCCATCGCGCTTCTTGCGAGGCGCGGGAGACTTTCGCTTGATGATAGCGTCCGCAAATATGTGCCGAAGCTTCCGGAATTCGGCAAACCAATAACCATCAGCCATCTAGTTCATCATACATCCGGGCTTCGCGATTTTGGAGGGTTGCTGATTATGACCGGATGGAGGATGGACAACCCGGTAAACAAGGCTGATTTCATCAACATTGTTTCCAAACAAAAAGGGCTGAATTTTACTCCCGGGGAAAAGTTCACGTATTCCAACACAAATTACGCTTTGTTGGGAATGATCGTCGAGCGCGTATCGGGACGTTCTTTCGCTGATTTTATGAAGGCTGAAGTGTTTGGTCCGCTTGATATGAACAATACGATCGTGCGGGACGACCCTTTGATAATCGTGCCGAATCGCGCTTCCAATTACACCACTCAAAAGGCAGGCGGATACCAGTTGAATTATGTTTGGGGTTTTACAAAAGTGATGGGACCGAGTAACGTCCACACAACATTAGAAGATCTAGCGAAGTGGGACGCAAACTTTTACGATGAACGCCTTGGCGGTGCGGGGATTAGAGACTTAATGTATTCGGAGGGAAAATTGAATAGCGGGCGGAGTTCGGCTGGTTACGCCTTTGGTCTTTTCTCCGATTCATATCGCGGGCTGCGGACAATCACCCATAACGGAGCGGGCGGCGGAAGTTTTGTGCTGACACGGTTTCCCGATGAGAAGTTTTCTGTTGCCGTGTTATGTAACAGATATTACACGAATACAGATGCCGCGAGGCTCGCTGAACGAGTCGCCGACCTGTTTCTGGCTGATAAATTCGAGGAAACGAAAACGGCGCAAATTGATTCTCCCAACCCTTCAAAAGGATCTCCGCCAAAAGATGAACTTACCCGATATGCAGGTGTCTACTGGATGGAAGACTCCAGCGACAGAATAACCTTTGCCGTGCAAGAGGGAAACCTAACGACGCAATATAACAACGATAAGATTTTTCCGCTCGTTTATGTGTCGGAAGGGCGTTTCTTCAATAAAGATGAGGGGCTTTTTTACACTTTCGGCCAAGCCAAGTCGGGTCTTGTGCCACTTGAAATTACAGCGTCGGGGACTAATGAACTATACAAAGCCGAGTACAGACCGCCGCCGAATCTTCGACCGGAAAAACTCAAGGAATATGCCGGAACGTATTACAGCAGCGAACTTGAAATATCATGGTCTATTGATTTCGTTGACGGAAAACTGATGGTGCGCCGCAAGGGATTTGAGGGCAAGGCACTTGAGCCTTCCTATCTGGACGGCTTTTTTTTCACTCATTCGGATGAAACAACACGGGTTACATATCTGCTGAATTTTCACCACCCAAAAGACGGAAAAATTAACCAATTTACAGTAAGCTCAGGGCGAAATGCAGGTATTGTATTTACAAGAGCGAAACAATAAATTACAAAGGAGACGAACTCTGAATAGCCTATTAACTGATTCTCCTTACAGCATTTAATATTCAGGCGATGTCGAACAATTCAATGCACGGAAGGGCGAACGAGGAATTCAAATGTCAATGAACAATAAAGTTGCACTGATCACAGGGGCGAGCAGTGGGATCGGGAGGGCGACGGTTAAGGCCTTCGCTGCAAGGGGTGCGAGCGTTGTACTTGCGGCCAGAAGGCTGGAAGAACTCGACTCGCTTGTCGCCGAGATCGAAGCCGGCGGCGGGAAAGCGACTGCTATCAAAACGGATGTGTCGATCGCTCAAGACGTTGAGATTATGGTGGCTCACGCGATCAATACATTCGGGCGTCTCGACTACGCCGTGAATAATGCCGGCATTGAAGGTCAGATCGCAAACATCGTCGATCTCGAGGAGGATGACTGGGATAAGGTTCTCGACATAAACCTGAAGGGTAATTATCTTTGCCTACGATACGAGGCACGAGCGATGCTCGATGGCGGACGCGGCGGAGCGATCGTCAACGTTGGTTCAGTGAACTCTTTCCTCGGTTTTGGCGCAGGAGCCGCCTACGTCGCGTCAAAGCACGGCCAGGTCGGCTTGACGACAAGCGTGTCGGCCGAACTTGCTCCGCACGGTATCAGGGTAAATATCGTTTGCCCCGGCTTTGTGGATACGCCGATGCATCATCGGATTCGCGGCATCATCGGTGACGAGATCTTCGACGATGCCATGGTTCCGCAGGTTCACGTCCGGCGGGTCGGCAAGCCCGAAGAGATAGCATCCGCGATCTTGTACCTCTGTTCGGACGAAGCAAGTTACATAACCGGCACTACCCTGACGCCTGACGGCGGGTTTACGATGACTGTATGAGATACCAGAAAAAGGAACGCAGAGAGAGCTCATGCGGAAACAGACATGAATATTAAGCATTTCTTATTTCCATTCGGAGTATTGATATTTTGCCTTTCGGTTGGCTCGTCGGCGGCGGCGGCCCAGGGTTCCGGAGAGTTGAGTGTTCTCAGCAGCAACCTCGCCCGTCCTGCAATATTGAAATTAATCCCGCTGTTCGAGAAGACCCACAAAATAAAGGTGAGGGTTGAGTATGCGAATAATCCGATAGTTAAGCAGCAAATTGAGGCGGGAGCTAAGTTCGATGTAGTGATCCTTGCGCCCCAAATGCTGACAGAGCTTTCCAAAGCCGGCTTTGTTGACAAAAACTCCGTTGTGGATCTAGCGAAAGTTGGCATGGCCTTGGTATCGAAGGAGGGTGCAGCTGCTGTAGATATTGGCAGCATGGAATCGTTCAAGAAGGTACTGCTCTCCGCGAAATCCATCGCTTATACGGCTGACGGACATAGTGGATCTGTGTTCCTTGGCACGCTCGAACAAATGGGTCTTGCGGAAACAATGAAGCCGAAGCTGGTGCCGGTTGTTGGTCGGTTATCCACTTTGGCGGTGGCCGAGGGAACTGCGCAATACACGGCTTTCCCAGGAGTTGGACTCGGTCCGGGTGTTCAAATGGCCGGCATGTTCCCTGAGGAAATTCAAACATACATCGGCGTTTCGGCCGCCGCTAGTTCATATACCGCTGCACAAACCTCAGCTCACACGTTCCTGCATTATCTTCAGTCCCACTCGTCAACGGCCGTGTTCAGGTCGGTGGGCTTCACGACTTTGGCCGCCGGAGAGGCTAGCGTTCCGGTAGAAAAGGAACCGATGCATCGGCTGAAATTCGAAAATGAATTTGTCCGTGTATTTGATGTTCTGGTACCGGTCGGCAAAGCTACGAAGTATCATACACACCTTTACGATGGGGTGAGTGTGCGGGTGAGCAATGCGCAGATCATCGACGAGGCGGTCGGCGGCGAGAAAACGCCGTTCGAGATCAATTACGGGAAAGCTACATTTGGAGCGCGGCCATCGCCTCTAACGCACCGCGTCGTCAATAGCGGGAAAACCGATTTCCGTAACATTTTCATTGAGATATTGCCTGTAAAGAACGCAGCAGCGAGCGGATTTCCCATACTCTCAGACGGTCACACGATCCTGATCGACAACGAGCGGGTGCGGGTGAATCGCCTGATCCTGAAACCGGGCGAATCTTCAAAACTCCACAGACATTCGATGCGCGGGCTTGGGATCGTTCTTTACGACTCTAAGATCGAGATCAGCACTCCGACTGGCTCGCCGCGAATACTGGAACCAAAGGCGGGCGACGTCGTCTGGCAGGATGCCGGTACGACCCACCTCATCAAAAATATCGGTTCGACCGTCTTTGAGGCTATCGATCTCGAGTTGAAGCAGTAAATGAATACACCAATACTCGTTTTTAGCGAGACGAAAGGAGGAAAAATGAAAATTGCACGCCCTACGAAATTCGCTCATGTTGTTTATCGCACCCGTCGGCTTAGGGACATGCTCGATTGGTATGCCGCTGTTTTTGACGCTAGGGTGCAGTATCAGAATCCGGCGCTTTCATTTCTGACCTACGACGATGAACATCACCGGCTTGCGTTTGCCGATATGTCCGTTTTGGCGCCGAATGACAGCGAGACCACTAAAAAAGATGTGATCGGAGTGGACCATGTCGCATACTCCCTCGGGAGTTTGGGTGACTTATTTGAGAATTATTCGCTGCTCAAAGAGAAGGGCATCATGCCTTACTGGTGTGTTCATCACGGCATAACCGTATCGATGTATTATGCTGACCCCTGGAAACCAGATGGAATTTCAGGTTGACCGGTGCGGTTCCGGCGAAGAGGCGACGGATTTTATGAACACTTCCTGGGGAGACAATCCGGTCGGCGTCGAGTACGATCCTGACGAGATGCTCGCGGCCTACCGCGCGGGCACGCCTGAGAATGAACTTCTGTCCTTTTATAACGCCGGGCCTGTTTCGCCTATCCGCGGGGCGATCTCGGCAATGATGTGATTGGCCCGGTTAGATCACTTTCATTATCTCCGCGAGAGATTTGCGCTTGATGTCCGGCACTCTCGCGGCGTCGGCTGGATGGCCGACCGGAATTAGAACGAAAGGAACTTCGTTTTTTGGCCTGCCAAGAATTTCCTGCAAGAATTTCATTGGGCTTGGTGTGTGCGTCAGCGTCGCAAGGCCCATGTTATGCAATGCGGCGAGCAACATTCCAACTGCGATGCCGACCGATTCCTGCGAGTAATAGGTTGGCTCAGTCTCGCCGTTTTCCTCGACCTGCGTAATGCGGAAGACCACGATCAGGTAAGGTGCGATCTCAAGAAACGGCTTGTGTTCGTCGGTCCCGAGCACCGCCAAACGCCGTAGCCATTTCTCGCTCATCCGATTGTGATAGCTCTCGTGCTCTTCCTTCTCAGCAGCCTCACGAATCTTCCTTTTCACCTCATGATCACGAACTACAACAAATCTCCACGGCTGCATATTCGCGCCCGACGGGGCCGTGCCCGCGGTCGCGATCGCTTTCTCGATCAACTCAAACGGCACATCACGGTCCGAATAATCACGCACAGTTCGACGGCGGTTCAGTAGTTCAAAAAATTCATCACCTCGGTGTAACTGGTCGTCGGTGGTCCGCTCGTCGAAGTAAGGAATTATAAACTGGGGCGTTGGTAGCTCGGTCATAATCGATATATAAACGTCAGTGTCTGTCTATCGAGTTAAGATTGTACATCGCAGACCGGTTGGACACAGAGCGTGTTGCGGATTAAAATAGCGCTTCGAGCTTCTATGGATATCCGCAAAGCAGCATTGATCTTTTTCGGTACGGTTTGCGTCGGCCTCGGCGTGCTGGGGATATTCTTGCCGCTAATGCCGACGACCGTCTTTTTGCTGCTGGCAGCCTACTGCTACTCGCGGAGCTCCGACAGGTTTCACCAGTGGCTGCTGAATAATCGCTGGCTCGGCAAGTACCTCAAGAACTATAAATCCGGCCAGGGAATCTCGCTCAGGCAAAAAGTCACGACGATCGCGATACTCTGGTTGTCGATCGGTTTTAGCATCTGGTTTGTCGCGGGCTCGTTCTGGCCCACGCTACTCCTCGCCACAATCGCGATCGGGGTTACGATCCACCTACTCTGGATCAAAACCTATCGCCCCGAAGCCGCTGCAGAAGCGATCCCCATCGCTGACGCTGATAAGGCCGCTTGAACGGCATAACAAGGCCTTCTTAAAAATCTACTTCGGAAATCTGTTATGAGTTTTGGGTCATTACAGAACGTGCATAGTCGTCAACCGAAGTTAGCTCGATATGAAAGTCCCGCAACGCGCCGTCCATATCGATAATATTTCCGCCAGCCGTATCCAACATTAAACCGGCAAAAGATTTTTGCATTGAATCTGTTGCCGATTCCAGCTCAGCCCTGAGAGCATCCTCGGGAACGTGTTCAACCGCAAAGGCTTTTCCCATCACCTGCTCAAAAATTGAAACCACTTGGAGATAGCTTAGAGCTTCGGGGCCACCAAGTTTAATCGTCTCGTCGCGTGCGGCGGGGTTATCGACCGATGCCGCCGCAAATTTAGCTACGTCCTTATAGGAGATCCAACTCAATTTCTTCTCGCCCGTACCGTAGATCCTCGCACGAGCGTTAGCCGGTTCGAAGCCCAACGCGGGACTCAGCCAAACCTCCATGAAGTCCGTCGGCTGAAGGATCGTGTAAGTCATTCCGCTTCGCTTCAGAGCGTCCTCCACCGAGCGTTTCGCATCCTGGAGAGGAAAGCTTAGGCCGGTATCGGGAAACGAAATATAGATAAAATGCGTCACACCCGCGGCTTTGGCAGACTCGACCAGATTCAACTGCCCCTGCCTGTCAACGCTCTCGATACTGTCGCCTTCCTGCCTGGCGAGGGTGGATGAGACGGTGGAAATAACGGTCTTCACACCTACACAAGCGGCATCTAATGATCCGCGATTTTTCAGATCGCCGTATGTAATCTCAGCCCCCAGGTCTTTCAGCTTTCCGATCTTCTCTGCGTCGGACGTTTCACGAACAAGCGACCTTATCTTCTTTCCGCCCTCAGCAAGCAATCGGAAAATTTCAAAACCAAGTGTACCTGTTGCACCCGCTACCAAAATCATAAACGTTCCTCCTTAATCCAAGTTCGCTCAGCCACATCGCAGATCGATTCGACGCCTGTTACCGTCTTCTCAATTCGCTTATTCTTTTCGCCAGCAACGGTATCAGTCGAGAGGTTCTTAGCAGCGAACCACTCGCAAAATATCTAGCAAATCCGCGAAACGTCTCGACCGCCGTCGCCGAATACGGCATCCACCACGCGTCTGGCATTAGAGCGAGTTTGTTTACGTGAATGTGTTGCGGCTGGACGAGTTCCATGAGGCCTTCGCGGCCATGGGTGCGGCCTCGGCCGGAGTTTTTGAAGCCGCCCCACGGAGTTTGTCCGATGCCGTGGGTGTATAGGACCTCGTTGACGCAGACCGATCCGGCCTCGATCTTTTGAGCGACACGCTGGCCTCTCGCACGGTCGCGAGTCCAGACACTAGCGGTCAGGCCGAATTCGCTGTCGTTGGCGAGACGAATTGCTTCTTCCTCGGTTGAGAAAGTCGCGATCGGCAACGTCGGGCCAAAGGTCTCCTCCTGCATTGCCCGCATATCGTTGTTGGCGTTTGTGATAACGGTTGGTTCGTAGAACAGACCTTCGAGATCCGGATTTCGACGTCCGCCAGTCTCAATTTTTGCACCCGCGGCACGGAAATCTTCCACGTGATCTTCGACGATCTTTACCTGTCGTTCAGACGACATTGCTCCGATAGAAACGTCCACATTTTCGCCGCTGCCTTGTTTTAGCTGTTTCGTTTTCTCAACGATCTTACGCGTCAATTCTTCGGCAACACTTTCCTCGACATAAAGACGCTCGACCGACGAGCATGACTGCCCCGAGTTGCAAAATGCGCCCCAAACGGCGGCGCCGGCGGCGAGGTCGAGGTTGGCATCGGCGAAGACGATCATCGGGTCTTTGCCGCCGAGTTCGAGGACGACGGAGGTGAGATTTTTCGAAGCGGCAGCCGCGATCTTTTTGCCGGTTGCGACAGAACCGGTGAACATTATCTTATCGGGTGCAGCCTCGACGAGAGCGGCTCCGGTGGCTCCGCCGCCAGAAACAATTTGAATTGTATTCTCAGGAAAGCCAGCCTTTTCCAGTATCTCGCCGATCTTAAGCCCGATCATCGGCGTCAGCTCGGACGGTTTGATAACAACCGTGTTTCCCGCCATTAATGCCATCGTCGCTTCACCGAGCGGGATCGAGAATGGATAATTCCACGCCGGAATGATGCCGACGACACCGAGCGGATGATACACGATCCGCGACGAGCGGCCCATCAGGCCATAGATGCCGATGCCGATCTTTGCTGGCCGCAAAAGCTTCTCGGTATTCTTCGCAAAGTACTGCATCAGATCAAGCACTGGAGCGATCTCCATCGAAAAGGCCTCGGCAACCGGCTTGCCCGATTCGCGCGAGATCAACGACGCGATCTCGCCCATCTCGCCGAGCAAAACCTCGCGAGCAGCCATCACAAGACGTGATCGCTCGGCGAACGATGTGGCTTTCCATTTCGCAAACGCAGCGCGTCCATCGTTGACAGCCTGTGCAACCGCCTCGGGCGAAGTCACCGCAACGCGACCGACCTCGGCCCCGGTCGCCGGGTTGTACGAAACGATCTCATCGGTTTGTAATGGCAAAACTGCGCTCATATCTGGAAAAATATTCAAACAGGATGGACAGGATATACAGGATTCGGAATCAAATTGGCGACGTAGAACGTTCGTATCATGTTCATCCTGTCTATCCTGTTAAAAATTAACCTAACATCCGCTCGATAACGACATAGGCGGCATCGATCGCCTCGGCCAATTTCGCTGGTTCAGTCCCGCCGCCTTCGGCCATGTCAGGTTTGCCGCCTCCGCGGCCGCCGACTATTGGGGCGATCTCACGGATGATATCGCCAGCCTTTACTTTGCCCGTCAGGTCGTCTGAGACGCGTACAATGATGCCGACCTTTCCTTCTTCCGAGCGGCCAATAATAACGACGCCGGATTTGAGACGGGCCAGCAGCGTGTCCGAAAGCTGACGCGTGCCGCCGCCATCGAGGTCCTCTACGATCTTGGCGAGGACTTTGACGCCGTTGATCTCTCGCGGTTCGTCGCCGCCGGACGCCGAATCTCCGTTCGCTCCGGTCGCGATCTTGAGCTTGAGATCATCCATTTCCTTGCGCGTTTTTTTTAGTTCTTCCTGCAAACGAGCAATAGCGTTGGGCAGATTGTCTCGTTGCGTATTCAAAGCGCCAAGCGAGGCATCGATCAGTTTTTCGTCATCGCGAAATCGATTGAATGCATCGAGCCCGGTGATCGCACGGATTCGCCGCACACCAGAAGCAATGGCTTCGTCCGATAGGATCTTGAACGAACCGATATCGCCCGTCGCGCGCACGTGCGTGCCGCCGCAAAGTTCTTTGGAAAACACACCTTCGCCAACACTCAGCACGCGAACCTCACCGCCATATTTTTCGCCGAACATTGCCACCGCTCCCGAACTCATCGCTTCTTCAAGCGCCATCACGTTCGTCGTAACCGGTTCGTTTTGCATGACATAGTGGTTGACAAGGTCCTCGACCTGAGCGATCTCGGCGGCATTCATCGGTTGATAATGCGTAAAATCGAATCGCAGATAACTAGGCGCAACGACCGAACCGGCCTGCTTTACGTGCGTACCCAACACCTCTTTCAGGGCTGCGTGAACAAGATGCGTGGCCGTATGATTGCGCCGCGTCGCATCACGCTTTTCGACATCGACCGATGCGGTCAAAACGTCGCCGACCTTGAACGAGCCTTTGTCGACCGTGACCTTGTGGATGATGAGGCCAGCAACGGGTGAGTACGTGTCGGAAACGGTGGCACGCGAAACGGAACCACCTGCGGTATCGGCTGGTTGACCGTCCGCCGTGTTCAACCGCCCACTACCGGAGGCGGTTCCAACTAATACCCCGCTGTCCCCGACCTGCCCGCCCGATTCGGCATAGAAAGGCGTTTGATCGAGAACGACACCGCCCTGATCGCCTTCGCCAAGCTCGCCGATCTCCTTCTCCCCATCGAGAATTGCGACTACTTTCGCATCCGTGTACAACGTCGAGTCATAGCCGTGAAAGGTATTCGAACCGGTTCTTTCCAAGACCGCGGCATAGACCGGCGAGGCCTCGCTCTTCCTTTCAGTCTTGCCAATTCCGGACTGCTGCTGCAATGCCTGAAGTGCCGAGTCAAACCGCTCATTAAAATCCTCTTCATCAAACTCGAGCCCTTTTTCCTCGAGGAACACGCGGATCAGATCCCGCGGCGTGCCGAAGGTGTCGTAGAGCTTGCCTATCGACAGGAAAAGATCGTCGTCCTTCGGCGTTATTGGTGAAATGCCGAGAACGTTCAGCCGTGACAGGCCAACCGTCACCGTATTTGCAAATCGCTCCTCCTCCAGCCGCACCATCTTGCCGATGAAATCACGCTGCGTTGCAAGCTCGGGATAAGCTCCGTGCATTTGTTCAACGACGAAATCACAGACTTTGTAGAAGAATGCGTCATTCAAACCTAAATGTTCGCGGCCGTGATAGATAGCGCGGCGCATTATCTTGCGGAGGACATAGTTGCGGCCTTCGTTGCCGGGCAGGATGCCGTCGGCTATCGCAAACGCCGTCGAACGCGCGTGATCGGCAATCACCCGAGCGGCAAATTGTTGTGAATCGTTCAGTTCCTCGTAAACACCCATCTGCTAAATGATAACAAGTCAGAACCGGGAGCGATAGCGACTGGGTTCTTGATACCCTGAGGGTCGGGCATCGAGGGCAAGTGTACGATCGATAGGGGAATGCGACGTTCTCAATAATTTGAAATTACAGCTTGCAGCTTCCTATGCAAATTAGTTTCTAAATCTCGTACCAAACCAAGAGATGCGTGATATCGAAACCCCGAGTTGGTGCATCGCGCCGCTTCCATTGCTATTAAGGCTAGGGCCCTTGCCTTGGAGGATGAGCCCAATCGCTTCTCTATTATCGCCCTTATGGCGGAGACGTGGTATCGATCGATCGGAAACGTAATGAGATCTTCTTCGAACTCCTGGAGAATTAGAATAATATTGCTGAACTCATCGATGAGATCGTTCTCGACTACAACGATACCGAATTGTATCGGGGCCTGAGTTTGAACATTCGGAAAGCTCCGTTGAAAATCTATAGACTTTTTGTAAAAGCTTACTGATTCCAGGACTTTTCCGAGGGCTCGGAAACAGTCTGCTTTCTGCAGGTAGGCCGATGCCAGTTCCGTTCGTTCGGGGTATTCAGTAAACAGAATCTCCAGAAGCTCTAATGCGGCAGTTAACGATTCGGTGTTGTTACCTGCCGCAAGGCTTGATGCCTGAATACGCAGATACTGGGCGCGATTGTGTTTTCTGCTTCGATTCAAGCGCTCGAAAAAGTCTAGCCGTTCCTCATCAGACCACGACGTTTTTCGAAACCAGTCGTCCGCCATTTCTAGATCAATTTCTTAGCTTTGTTAACAAGATTCTCCACGGTAAAACCATAATCCCGAAAAACATCCTCAGCCGGTGCGGACGCTCCGAATTTGTCGACGCAGAGCGTGTTGCCTTTGACGCCGGTGTATTTGTGCCAGCCTTGTGAAACACCGGCTTCGATGGCGAGGCGGGCGGTGACTTTTGGTGGTAGCACCTCGTCACGATATTTCTGCGGCTGTTCGTCGAAGAATTCCCAACATGGCATCGAGACTACGCGGGTTGGCGTGCCGTCAGCGTTTAGTTGTTCGCGAGCCTGCATCGCGAGGCCTACTTCGGAGCCTGTCGCGATTAGGATGAGTTTTGGTGTCGTTGCTTTACCAGCTTTTGTCTCGGCTTCGGCTAGTGTATAGGCACCTTTATGCAGTCCCTTAGCGTCGGCAAATTTTTTGCGGTCGATGATTGCCACCTTTTGTCGGGAAAGCGCGAATGCCGTGGGTGCGGCGGAGCGATTTAGGGCAGCACGCCATGCTTCGCGAACCTCGTGGGCATCGCAAGGGCGGATCAACGCCAGTCCCGGGATCGCTCTCATTGCGGCGAGATGCTCGACCGACTGGTGCGTCGGGCCATCTTCGCCGAGGCCGATCGAGTCGTGTGTGAAGACGAAGATCGTCTGAATGTGCGACAACGCAGCGAGACGGATTGCCGGACGCATGTAGTCAGAGAAGGTTTGAAACGTCCCGCCAAACGGGATAACGCTACCAAACAATGCCATGCCGTTCATCAGCGAGCCCATCGCGTGCTCGCGGACGCCGAAATGGATGTTGCGGTTTGCGTACGCTCCGGCCTGAATATCGGCGGACGATTTGATCGTCGTGTTGTTTGACGGAGCAAGATCAGCCGACCCGCCAACCATTTGCGGCACTGCGTCAGCGATGGCATTGATCACATCGCCGCTATAAGCACGGGTCGCCTTTGCCTCGACACCATCGAACTTGGGCAGCGATTTTTCCCAGCCATCGGGCAAGTCAGTCGCGCGTATCTGTGCGAAAGCAGCTCCAACATCCGGATTAGCTTTCTCGTATTTCTTGACCGCGTCGTTCCACTCTTTTTCGAGCTTCGCCCCGTTCTTTACGGCCTGCCGATAGTGTGCCAACGCTTCTTTCGGCACGTAAAACTGCTTGTCCTCAGGCCAACCGAGATTGCGTTTTGTCTCTTTGACGGCTTCTTCACCTGGTGCGTCGGAGTGAGCCTTACTCGTACCTTGTTTCGGCATACCAAAGCCGATGATCGTATGCACGCGAATGATGGACGGCTTGTCTTTCACCTTTTGTGCCGCCTTTATCGCGGCCTCGATTGCCTTTAGATCGTTGCCGTCTGCGACCTCGAGCACGTGCCAGCCGCACGCCTCGAACCGCTTCGTCACGTCCTCGGTAAACGCCAGATCCGTCGAGCCGTCGATCGTAATGCGATTGTCGTCGTAGAGGTAGATGAGATTGCCGAGCTTGAGATGCCCGGCGATCGACGCGGCCTCGTAACTCACGCCTTCCATCAGATCGCCATCGGAGCAGATGCAGTAGATGTGACTATCGACGACCGGAAAGCCCTTTTTATTGAACTTCGCCGCCAGATGAGCACTCGCGATGCCCATACCGACGCCGTTCGCAAATCCCTGTCCCAGCGGCCCGGTCGTGACCTCGACGCCCGGTGTCAAGATATTCTCGGGGTGCCCCGGCGTCTTGGAATGCAGCTGCCGAAAATTCTTGATCTCATCCATCGACAGGTCATAGCCCGTCAGATGCAGCAGCGAGTAGATCAACATCGACCCATGCCCACCCGAGAGCAAGAACCGGTCGCGGCCGAACCATTTCGGGTTCTTCGGATTGTGCCGCAGAAACTTGGTCCACAAAACATAAGCCGCCGGAGCCATGCCCAACGGCAAGCCCGGATGCCCAGAATTCGCTTTCTGAATAGCATCGATCGAAAGCGTGCGAATGGTGTTGATACAAAGCTGATCGAGGTCGGCTGAACTTAGTCTTTTCATTTTTTGTTAGCAAATAGAGTCGTGAGGCGACGGATCATCTCCGCGCCAGCGATCCAAGGAACACCCGCTTCTGCATAGCTAGATGCTGCGCTCGGGGGGACAATGTAGATTCTTGTCGAGAGATTATCTTCTTCAATAATCTCAAAATCGATGCGAGATAGATCATATTTCCGGAAGGCAATGGCATCCAGAATCTGTCTTATTCTGAGCCTACGGGCACTCAGTGACTCGGTCGGCTTAAACGACATCCGGAAAAAAGCACGATTTGTTTGATTAATCGATAGTTGGACGAATATATTGTCAATTATCGCACGCGCTTCTAACTTCCCAACCAAACCAAACTTATCGGCTGCAACGGGAAGTACACAGATGGGTAACACGTCAATTGTCTTTGTAAATGAGCTTGGACATTGCGACGGCAGCCCCGAAACAACAACGCGAACCGTAATCTCTCCGGGTTCCCTACCAGCGACGATCTCAACTGTGCAGGTCTTTTGCCCGTTTACGATAGCACCCAACGACACACTCCACTCGTAGGCAAGCTCAGGACTCTTAGAACTATCGACGACGCTTACCATGGTCGATCTACCCGGGAACAAAACACCGTCAGATTGAGCGATCTCTATCTTGGGACAGTTTTGGGCCGTTAACGTTTGGACAAAAGCGATTCCGAACAGCACAAAGGCGGCTAGGGAAAAGTAAGTTTGTCTTCGGATAGCCATGACTAGATATTTACTAAGCTGAAATATCTATTTTGCCAAGACTTTCGAGTGCAAGCAAAACCGCTCCGCGAGATGATGATTCCGCCGCGTCATTTAGAGTTAGATCGCGGCCCAAAACATCGGCGATGATCTGTGTCCAGACGGGCGAATCGCGGAGGGCTCCGCCCGAGGCGACGATCTCGTGAATGTCGGCGACTGTGCTCAGGCGTTCGAAAATATCGGCGAGCCGAAACGCGACGCCTTCCATTGCGGCCCGCAAAACGTCGATGCCGTCGTGCTCGGCGGTCATCCCGATGATCGCTCCGCGAGCGTCTTCGTCGTAGCCGGTGCTGCGTTCGCCGTGAAAGAACGGGATGACGACGAGACCGTCTGCGGCTTCTCGTTCGGCAACGAGTTGATCGATATTGCCCGATAGCTTGAATCGCTTCTTCATCAAGGCGTACAGATTGCCGCCGTCGGATAACGCTCCGCCGACGATCACACGTTTGCGGTCGACGCGATAACACCAGAGCCCGTCGGGAATTCGCGTTGGCGGGTCGCCCTGATAAATAACTCGCATCGCCGCCGAGGTGCCGATCATCAATGCAGCTTTCTTGTGGGTGACGCAACCCGATCCAACATTGTCCGCCGCTCCGTCGGCCACGGACGGAAACCAGATCGCTTCCCTCAAACGCTGCCATCTGGCGGCAAACTTCTTATTGAGCCTGAATGTCTCACCGTCGGTCGCGATCACGGGCAGAGCCGACGCCTTAACCTTCAAAAACTTAGGCAGCCCCTTATCCCAGCCACATTTTCGCTGGTCAAAGACACCTGTGCCGGAGGCCATTGAGATGCTTGTCACCGGCTTTCCAAAAAGCTTGAGCGAGATGTAATCGCTGAGCGAAAGCCACATCGATGTCTTTTCAAAAACTGCCGGATTCTCACGCCTGAACCACAACAACTTCGCTGGCCAGAAACTAGAGTGAAAATGCGCTCCAGTTCGATCGTGTACGACTGCCTCATCAAATCGTTTTTTAAGAACGCCGCTATATTCACGGCTGCGGCGGTCGGCCCAACTGAGGACCTTGGTTGTCGGCTTGCCCTTTGCATCAATGCCGACAATGCTGTGCCAGAACGAGCACGAAGCGACACACTCGATCTCACCCTTAAAGTTTTTTGTCTTTTCAAGAACTGCATCGATCGCGGCCACGACTTGTTCAAAAGCAACATCAGCATCGATCTCGGCACCGCCGTCGGCGGTCGAGGTGAGCGTGCGTTCGATCTTTACAGAGGTTCGCGGCAGGACATTGGCGTCGCCGTCATACAGAGCGGCGCGGACGCTCGATGTGCCGATGTCGAGGGATAGGGTGATTGGGAATTTCAAAATCTGAGGTGGGTTAGAATTCCAGTTGCCAGTTATCAGTTTCGAGCTACCAGTTTAGCCGAAGGTTTTCTTCATCCACCAACGCATTCCGACAAATAGGAAGCGGTAGTCTTTCATGAATTCAGGCGCCTTGCCTTCGAACCAGTGTCCGATGAATTGCAAGATCCAGCCGACGACGAATAAGCCGAGAGCAAAACGCCACAGGCCGCCAACGAAAAGCGACGGAATCAACAGCAGAATCGAAACGGCGATCATCGGTATGCCGAATTGATGCGTGAGTTTGTTCATCGGGTGTTGGTGGCTCTCAGAGTATTCCTCGATCCAATCGTCCCATGTTCGTCCGCCCATCATAAGGTTTTCTCCGGTGTGATTTTGCGTTTATATTACACCAAAACTACCGGCGATGCAGTATTTTTACAACCAGATCATCCCCGAGTTCGTGTACCGATCTGCATTCGAAATCATCAAGAAAATCGGCCGGCATAAAGGTATCTGCATCCTCGACCTTGATCGGCACTTCGGTGACTATCCATTTATCGATCACATCGGCAAACTCGGCATACGTCTTCGCACCGCCGATGACAAAGACATCGCGATTGAGATATTTAGCAAGCTCTACGACCTCATCGACGCTGCTGAGTTTCATGACGGCCCGATCCGTGTCGACATCGCCGCTGCGGCTCAGCACAACGTTTAGCCGGTCGGGCAACAGCCGTCCGATCGAACGCCAGGTGTTCGCTCCCATCACGACCGCGTTACCGCGGGTCGTTTCCTTAAAGAATTTCAGATCGGCGCTGTAATGCCACGGCAGTTTTCCGTCCTTGCCGATGGCCATATTCTTTGCGATCGCGACGATTCCGATGATCGACATAAAACTCGTTCAACTAATTGTTTTGCCTTTGTAGACCGCGACTTCCGATCCTTTTGCGAGCAAGACCGAGTATGGCTTTTGTTCGGACAAAAAGGCAAATTCCGGCCCGTAGGTTTTGCCAAAATCGACGTCGATCAACTCATTCGTCACCGAGAACAGTTCCCATTTCGGATGCTCGACCTTGTACTCATCGACGCGGTTACCGCGATCTGTGTAGCCCCAATAGTGCTCGATAATGAATTCACCGTCAGAATCGGCGGCTGGTACGCCGATGCTCTCGTCGATCTCGACGCTGAGACGATTGCGTCTACCGTCTCGCTCCCAATCATAGGAGACCATAGTTTCCGTTCGCTCATGCGACATCTGCCAGCATTCGTACGGCTCACCATAAACGACGCGTGCGACCGTCGCGATCGCCCAACGAGGTACGATCTCCTTAACAAAGCAGACTGCCCGCCGAGTCTCATCCTCCATCACACGCTTTGTGTAAAAACGTAAATTTACTTCCTCAAAATTGATATGAAACGGAATGGGAATACCGAGCACGCGCGTTTCCAAAAACATAAATCCGACGAGGCTTACAAAACACTTACCGTCACTAAGATCGATCTCGGTACCACGAGGAACTCGACCGGCGAGCAACGACGGATCGATCTCGTAGTTGGCCATGATAAGATCCTGCCATTTTGCGGTGAGGAATTTTTGCATTACAAGATCACTCGTTTTTCGCCCGCACGTACTGTGACTTTCACGCGGTCAAAATACTCGAGCAGCGGTATAGCGTATTTTCGTGAAATACCTGCAATATCCTTAAACCCGGACACATCGACAAGACGGTCACTCGAGTTGTCGGCGTAATACTTCAACCTGGTGGTCAGTTCTGAGATCGCCTCACCAGAGAAATAGAATTCATCCGTAACTTTAACAATTTCGCCTGAATCAAGAAAAATCTGAACGAGCTTTCTGGCCTGTTGGGATGAAACACTCGTACCGACAATTGATTCGTTGATCGCCTCGTCGAGCTTTGGTACTTCCAGGCTGCGATCTTTATAGGTTTTTCGAATTCTCTCAGACACCTTGGCTTCCTCTGCCGAGAGAACTTTTTCGTACCTTGCGATCTTGATCGTGTCACCGGTCGTCACGATCTTTTTCGCCGACTCAAGAGATCTGATCACCGTATCGAATATCTCGTTCGGCAAGTAGGCGAAAGAGCTCTCACGCAAGGCTTCACGAGTAATGCCCTTCGCGAGTGGCTGCTGTCTGTGAAAAGTCTCCACCGCGTCGACGGCCGATCTTGTCAGTTCATTGAACGGCGCCGAAGAGATGTATCGTCCCTCCGCGTCGATGGCCGTTCCGGATCTAAGCGCTGACTGGATAGGTGACATTAAGACCGACGCAGCAAATCCCGTCCGGGCTTGCAGATCAGTAAAGTCCAGGCCCGCCGCTTGGCTCGCGTTGATCAATAGCTGGACCGCCGAGTCTGCTTCGGCAGCTGCAAGAAGATCATTGAGAAAACCACGAACTTGGGCGAGGTCTTTTCGCCGGTGTTTTGACGCAAGATTGTCGATGATCACGCCGCCGCCAATAGTCATTTGCGGTGAATAGGTGCGGATGATAAACCGCTCGTTCGGGATCGCTAAGATAGGTTTTTCCATCGTTAGCTGCACCAAGTCCCGGCCCCCAGGTGCGATCTCGCCTCCCTCGTTTACTACCGAAACGCGTGCAAGCACTTCTGTCGTTCCAATATGAAATCGAACACGCTGGCGGGAACGCAGCGGCCTTGGTGAGCCGGAAAGAACTTCGATCTCAGTATCAATTATCTGCGTCGGTATCAGAGTGTCAGGCTCGACCAGCACCATTCCGCGTTCTATGTCGCGGTGATCGATACCGGCGAGATTTACTGCGACTCGCTGGCCTGCGTGTGCTGAGGTGACTGATTTTCCATGTGTCTGCAAGCCGCGGACGCGAACTTTCTGCGAGACCGGTAGCAATTCCAACTCGCTCCCTTCGCATATCTCGCCCGACGCGAGCGTACCTGTGACGACCGCACCAAAGCCCTTCATCGAAAAGCTACGGTCGATCGCCAAACGTATGACGCGATCGTTGTGTCGTGTTTTCGGTGAAGATGCCGCTAGTGAGAGAGCATCACGGATGGCATCGATACCTTCGCCGGTTTGGGAGCTTACGGCAATAATCGACGCGGTTTCGAGAAACGAACTCTCGACCAATTCAGCGGCTTCGAGCTTTGCCAGTTCGAGAGTCTCTTCATCGACAAGATCACATTTGGTTATCGCGATCACGCCTGAGCGAACATTTAGCAACCGGCAAATATCAAAATGCTCACGCGTCTGCGGCATCACTCCGTCGTCAGCTGCGATCACGAGAATGACAAGGTCAATGCCGCTGGCACCGGCGAGCATGTTTTTGACGAAGCGTTCGTGACCGGGAACATCGACAAAGCCGAAATGCGTGTCGCCTACGCTCATCTCAGCGAAACCAATATCGACCGTGATCCCGCGACGTTTTTCCTCGGGCAGACGGTCGGCGTCGGTGCCGGTCAACGCCTTGGCCAACGAGGTCTTGCCATGATCGATGTGGCCCGCGGTGCCGACGATAACGTCCATATTTAGAATATTTTAGAAGCGATGTAGTAAAACGCGATCGGCGGAAGGAACGATACCGCGAGCGACAATGCTGTAAAAGCTAGCGAATAGAGCCACGCTTCTCGGCCCGAGCGGATCTTGAAAAATGCGAGGAAGACGCGTTTGGTAAGAAACAGAAAAATCGGAGGGAACAGCAATGCGATCACAATCGCTGCGATGAGCGTTGCTTCACTGCCGCTCACGCCCGACAGGTCGCCGCTCCAAGCGAGGGCGAGCATTGTTCCGATGATGACAAACGGAATGAAGAAGCCAATGCAAAGGCTCAGGTTATTGGTTAGCATGACAAACGCAACCGACTTCTGCGCCGTAGCCCAGCCTTTCCGGATGAGCCATAGCGTCTCAATGATGATCGCCACGATAAAGCAGAGAGCAAAAACACCGGTTGTTACCCATTCGATCGTTACTGAAGACATAAACAATCCCTCCGTTTAGCTGGCATCGAGTTCGTACTGTTCGAGCTTGCGATAGAGCGTTTTGCGACCGATGTTTAACAATCTTGCCGCACGCGATTTATCGCCATCGGTGTAATCAAGGGTTGCCTCGATGACGCGTTTCTCGATCTCGTCCATCGCCGATGGCACCTCGATCTGGATGCCGCCGTTTCCGGCAACCGTAGCCCGCTCGAGCCGTGCATATGACGATCCGGCGTCGGCACTTCTCGCAATGGCCTCTGGCAGATCGTCGATCTCGATCTGCCGGCCTGAGGCAATGATGACCGCCCGTTCGATCGCGTTTTCAAGCTCGCGAACATTGCCCGGCCATTCGTAATTCACCATTGCCCTCATCGCCTCTTTCGAAATACCCGAAACAAAACGCCCTGATTTCTCCTTATAGTCGTCGAGAAAATGTATGACAAGCGGATGAATGTCCTCGGAGCGCTCACGCAGCGGCGGCAGGGCGATCGGAAATACCGAGAGGCGATAAAAGAGATCCTTACGAAACGATCCGTCCTCTATCGCGCGTTCGAGATCGCTATTCGTCGCGGCTACCACGCGAACGTCGGTCTTTATCACCTGCTTGCCGCCGACGCGT
>JANNWQ010000277.1:0-13042 GCA_031408595.1 Acidobacteriota bacterium
TTCAACCGCTCGCTCCCACGAGGCTCCAGAGTACTTTCTCATAGCAGTTCCTTTATCTCCTGCTACGATCTTCTACCCCTCGCCCCTAAAAGCGGACATTTCACCTGCTACTACAACCGGACATATGATGTGCTAGTTACAAAAAATTACATTTTTGCTTGCCTTAAAATCGTTTTTGAGGTAAAATTTTGACAGTAAACTTTTCCGTTTAAATATCTGTCGGACAAAGACCTAAGCTTTTTAGAGCGATCTAATGACTTTCTCGTAGTTTGAGTTGGTGTAATTGTTCAGCCTAAAGTTTACCTTCGTCGTCTTTCCGACTGGTATCGAAAATTTCAAGCAAGTATCGAGGAGAACAAAAATGAGAGTATTTATGTCCAAATTGTCGGCACACACCGCAAAATTCGCGGTTTTGCTGGCGGCCACGCTGGTCTTTACCGCTTCGGCGATAGGCCAGTCGCAGGCGAATGCAGCCGACCTTTCCGGTACAGTCACCGACCCGACCGGAGCCGTCGTCGCAGGTGCGACCGTCACCGCAAGAGGCTCGGGCACCGGTATCGTTCGAACTGCGACCTCGAATGCCGAGGGAAATTATCAGTTCATCGGCTTACCACCGGGCGATTACGAAGTCACGGTCGAGGCTAAGAATTTCAAGAAGAGCGTACTCTCGGGCATAAAACTCACGGTCGGCCAGAGTGCCGATCTGACCGTCAAGCTCGATCTCGGCGAGGCAACGGCTGTCGTCAATGTATCGGCAGATGACGTGCAATTGGTCGAAACGACTCGAACAACGGTCGCTAACACGATCGACCAGGCACGTATCGAGGGTCTGCCGATAAACGAACGCAGCGCGACCGGCTTTGCCCTAACCCTCTCGACCGTCGGCCGCGATAATGGCCGTCCAGTGGGCCCGGCACCAACATCCGGCCTCAACATCGGCGGCCAGCGTGGACGCTCGACGTTGGTGCAGGTTGACGGAGCCGACTTTACCGACAATTCGGTAAATGCCGCGCGATCGACCGTTTCGATGGAGGCGGTGCAGGAGTTTCAGGTCACGACAAACTCTTACATGCCGGAATTTGGCCGTGCGACCGGCGGTATCGTCAACGTCGTTACAAAACGCGGCACCGATGACGTTCGCGGTAACGTGTTTGGGTTTATTCGCCACAAATCGATCCAGGCCCGGAATGCTTTTGCACCTGAGATAGACAATACTCCCGGCAAAAAGCCAGGCTACACACGCGCTCAGTATGGCTTCACCGTCGGTGGCCCGATCAAGACAAATAGAACCTATTACTTCGGCTCATTTGAGCAGAGAAAACGTCAGGAATCAGGCTTCTTTACTGGAGATATTGTGGGTGGTGCGACTGCTCCGCCCTTGGTGATCGGAGCCCCATTTCTGCCGTTTACAAATAGCTACACGGGCCTTACTCCCGCTCAGGTCACTTATGTCCAGGGACTATTGGCGACAGGCGTACCTGCCAACATAAGCACAGCCATCAGCTATGCAACTCTCGCGTCCGCCGGCACACAAACCGCGCTCAACGGTACGAGTACATTGATCAGCCCCGGCGGAGCGATCACGGCCGGCACGGTCATCGGCTCTCGTTTCTTTCTCTCCGGGGCACCGGTTCCCTTGACCCGCGACAGCAACGGCCAGTTCATCGCGTTCCGTCCGCTCAACCAGCTTGCAAAGGTGTTCCCTATCTCGGACTCGACCACATACAGTTCGATCCGTCTCGATCACTCGGCGAATGCAAATAACCAATTGAGTTTCCGTTTCGGATACAATCCGAGCCGCATCAGCGGTATTCAGGACGAATCGCAGAACCAGACGCTCGGCCAGAACGACTATTCGCGAACCGGAATTCAGGACATCAAAGACACATCTTTTGGTGCCTCGTGGACCAGCATTTGGCCTCGCAATATGGTTAACGAGATGTATTTTAATTACGGACGTCGAAAGGCGACCTTTGATTCACAGGTTCCGAGCGTGGCTCACCAGATCGCCGGAACCGGCTTTATCGGATCGAATCCGTTTTCGCCCGTTGACCGGGTCGAGAACCGAACTCAGATCCGAGACAATCTAACATGGGTCAAGGGCAACCACACCATGAAATTCGGAGCTGATTTTAACTTCATCAGCGGCGAAGCCAGTTTTGAACTCAATTTCCCTGCCCTCTTCAACTTCGGCCAACAATCGTGCAGTGGCTTGATCGCGGGTTGTACAGGCCCGGCCTTTACCGCGATCCAGGCTTACGGCCTCGGCTTCCCGAGCGTGTTCATCCAGGGATTTGGCGATCCAAACAGTACTCTCGGGAACAAACCGATCGCCTTTTTCGCCCAGGACACCTGGAAGGCGACAAAGCGTTTCACGATAAATTATGGCGTTCGTTATGACTATGAGTTCACAGAGCAGTTTGCTCCATCGCCATTCACCGATCCGCTGACCGGCATCACCCTGACGGAGGCTGATGTTCAGACAGCACAGGATGCTCTCAACGTCACGCAGGGTTTCCCCCGCGACAAGAACAACTTTGCCCCTCGCGTCGGGTTTGCGATGGATGTCAAAGGCGATGGAAAGACAGTTATCCGTGGTGCCGGAGGCATTTTCTACGATCATCCGCTTCTTGCCGTTTCGTTTAACTCGAATATTGCTGATGGCTCGCAACAGCAGCAGGCAACCTTGCTTCCGATAGGCGGCCCGTCGCCAACCGGGCTACTGAATGCATTTCAGGTTTTCCACGGAACGGTCTGTGGGGTTAACGGTTCAAGTGCGGCTATCTGCGGGGCATCTGTGACCCAAGCGATTGCATCGAGTTCGATCTATCAGTTCGGCAGACAGAGGTTTGATTCTAGCCGGTTCACCGGTTTTGGGCCGATCTTGCCGTTTACTCTTCACGTCAGCAAGGATTTTGAATATCCGATGGCGTTCCAGGGCAACCTCTCGGTCGAGCGAATGATCGGCCGTGATATGTCGATCTCGGCAAGCTATATTACGGTCAATGCCCGACACTTGGCTCATCCTCAGGATGTAAATCCTGTGAATCAGCAGTCCTTGATCGATAATTTCAGGCGTTTCACCGCGAACAACCCGGTTGCTTGCGGCCCAAATCCTTGCCCGGCTACGGGCCGTGCTCCGTCAAGCCTTAGCGAAGCGGCTTTCTTCTCGTTGCCGACAGTGAGCAACGCCCTCTATACGGTAGTTGTTCCCGGCTTCATCGCTGTGAACAACACGACGGGCCTTAGGATCGTCAGCCCGATTGCCTCGGACTTTTTCCGCAAGCTCGGACCGAACTATTTCTTCGTTCGAGCCCTGACAGGACTTAACAAAGCAACATTTGACACCTTGCTCGCAGGTTCGCTACGTGCCCCGGGCCCGATCAATCCTTACTCGGATGTGAACGCCCAGGTCTCGGATGGTAATTCGTCGTACAACGCGATGAATATCGAGATCAAGAAACGCTTCTCGTCGAACATGCAATTCCTTGCGACCTACACATGGTCGCACTCGATCGATGATTCGTCAGACCTTCAGACGCTGCTGAAACCGCAAGACAATCTCAATTTCCGTGCTGAAAAATCGGACTCGCTCTTTGATCAGCGACATCGCTTTGTTCTTAGCGGCATCATGAGCTCGCCTGAGTCATGGCGTTCGGCTGATAGCGGATTCAAGCGGTTCATGCACGGCTTCTCAATCGCTCCAATCCTTGAGATCAGCTCGGGACGTCCGTTTAACATCCTCGCGGTCGGCGATAACAACGGCGACTTCCAGAGTACAAATGAACGTCCATCGGTTCGCGGCGACGGCACCCTTTGTGCTACCGGTGTCGATACAAACTGTCTGCAGGGAGTATTCGGTCCAAGTGGCAGTCTTGGCCGAAACATGGGCCTTACGCACAGCTACTTTACGCTCGACACTCGCGTCACGCGTAGGGTGCGTATCGGTGAGCGTGTCAGTCTTGACATCGTTGCCGAGGGCTTTAACCTCTTCAATCGGTTCAATGAAGCGGCGGGCAACCCTTTCTATCAGGTTGTCAACTCCTTCGGCCAGCGTGCGGGCAATGGCAAATACTACAGCCGCCCCACGTCGGCTTTCGACCCGAGGCAGTTCCAGTTCGGTATGAAGCTCAACTTCTAAACCTAACAGTTGGACAAGGACTGGCCGGACGATCTCTTATCGTCCGGCCATTTTTGTGCGTTTGTTTAGAATTTATGGATAATCGGGCTATGGCGTCATTTGCGCAAAAGATCAAAAAGCGTGCTCGCGAGATCGGCATCGACAAGATCGGCATTGTCGCAGCGACGCCGCTTGAGGCCGAGCGTCGCCGTTTGACCGGGTGGCTTGAGCGTGGATTTCACGGCAACATGGCGTGGATGGCCCGAGAGCCTGAAAAGCGTGCTGATCCGCAAGTTCTGTTTCCCGGAGCCAAATCGGTTGTCGTTGTTGCAGTGAATTACTACACACCCCACGAACACGGCGAGACGGGCAAGATATCCCGCTATGCATGGGGCGACGATTATCATGACATCGTCGGCGAGAGACTCAGATGGTTGTTGGACTGGGTCAAGGCCGAGGAACCGTCCGTCAACGGCAAAATTTGTGTGGACACCTCGCCTTTCATGGACAAGGCCTGGGCCGTTCGCGGCGGGCTCGGCTGGCTCGGCAAACATTCTAACCTCATCACAAAAGATCTCGGTTCCTGGGTTTTTATCGGTTCGCTCTTGCTTGATGTAGAACTCGACTACGATGTCGAGACCGTCGATGACCATTGCGGTTCGTGTACCGCTTGCCTCGATGCTTGCCCAACGGGTGCGATAGTCGAGCCGTACGTGGTCGATTCGCAAAAGTGCATCTCGTACGCCACGATCGAGCTTCGCGACGAAACGCTTCCGGAGGATATCGTTGAGAACCTTGACGGCTGGATCTACGGCTGCGACATCTGTCAGGACGTGTGTCCATGGAATCGATTTGAAAAGCCAACAGACGAAGCTCGTTTCGAGCCTCGGAAGGGCGAGACCTCGTTGGACGTCGAAGGTATCATTTCGATGACGCACGACGAATACGTCGAGAGATTTCGCCGCTCGGCTATAAAACGGGCGAAGCTAAGCGGCCTCAAGCGTAATGCAAGAGCTTTAAATTAGTACGTTCTATTGACAGATAAAAATGAGGTCAAATAATTCATTTCTGGTAACGATAGTATTTAGTGTTGCATCAATTCTCGCGCTCACCGACATTGGCACCGCTCAGAGTTCGCCATCTGCCGCAGCGGCAAAGGAATACAAACGTCTTGTTAATCTGCAGACAGTTTTGGGCAAGATCCCGATGACAAGGCAGGACAAAGAGCCGCACCGGTCTTTCCTCAAACGGAATGACAAGGATATTGTTTACAGCGACCCAGCGGGTGAATGGTATGTCCGCTCAAAGCGGTTCTGGGATCTCGCGGCCAAGTATCGCAACCTACCAATAGCCGACAAGATCGCGTGGACCGCTGCAGAGAATCAACTGCCGGGCGAATGTGAGGGCTATGTCCCCTGCTATCTCGCCGTCACGCGAATGACCCATGGCGAGTATCTGAAACGCTTCCCTAGGGGAGCGTACAGAAAACGAGCGGTTCAGGAGATGACACTTTCTTTTACCCGCATTGCGGATGACGCAGCTTCTACAAAAAGAAACTACGACGGGCCAACCGAAAGCGGCGACCAAGCGGGGTTTTTAAAAGCAGTTCGCGAGCTTCGCAACATCCTCTCGAGGGTTCCCAAACCTGAAGCAGCAAAAGCTCTCTCGAGCCTAAAACGGGTCGAGGAAGCATACAAATAACTCGAAAACACCGAGTTTCTTGTATCATTAGATAATGCTACGCGATGCTCACAACCGAACGATCCGCGATCTGCGAATATCGCTCACCGACCGGTGCAATTTTCGCTGCTTCTACTGCCTCCCCAACGGCGAGCCGCCATTGGCGCGCAAGGACACGATCCTCACGTTCGAAGAAATAGCGTATCTGACCGATATTTTTGTCAGTCTCGGCATAGAGAAAATTCGGCTGACGGGCGGTGAGCCTTTGATAAGAAAGGATGTGCCGCAACTCGTCGAGAAGCTTTCGAAATTCAAACCGCAGCTCAAAGACCTTGCATTGACAACAAACGGTTTCGATTTCCCGCGTCATGCAGCGGCTTTGAAAGCAGCCGGACTCGACCGCGTCACACTCAGCCTAGACAGCCTTGATCGCGAGAAATTTCTTGATATCACGGGCGTCGACGCTTTAGAGAAGGTCTATGCGTCGATCGATGCGGCGAAAGAGTTTGGGTTCGAGCCAGTCAAGATTAATGCCTGCGTTGTTCGTGGACACAACGACGATGAGCTGGTCGGTTTTGCCCGTTTCGCACGCGAATACGCCATTTCAATGCGGTTCATCGAGTTCATGCCGCTCGACAGCGGCCACGAGTGGAGCCGCGAAATGGTAGTCTCGGGCAAAGCGATCCACGCCGCCATCAACGTCGTCTATCCGCTCAAACTAAAAGAAGCATCACGCGGCAGCGAAACATCCTGGAAATACGAATTCGCCGACGGCTCGCCCGGCGAGATTGGCATCATCGCCCCCGTCACAGAAATGTTCTGCGGCGCCTGCTCCCGCATCCGCCTAACGGCCGATGGCCAGATCCGCACATGCCTTTTCTCCACCACCGAACACAATTTGCGAGACGTTTTGCGCAGCGGAGCCAGCCGCGACGAGATCGTCCGGTTCATCGAAGACGTCGTAATAAAAAAAGAACCGCGTCACTATATCAATGACGCGGAGTTCACACCTGCGAGCAGGACGATGAGTTTTATTGGGGGTTAATGGAAGGAGTTCTCGTTATCGTCGTTTAAGCGATTGCTGTAGCAATGAATGATATGTCTCCTTTGTATGAACCCGTAGCTTCGCACCAAAGCCAAGCAACTCAAAAACACTCCTGTCGTCGCCATGGTGTAACGCGTATTCCATCGGACCCTCTCCATACTGATCTGTAACGGCGACGCTTGCTCCTTTTTCGAGGAGCAGTCTGACCACCTCGTAGTGTCCAGCAGCTAGTGCGGCAAAAAGCGGTGCGCCTAAATTATCGTCCGAGCCGTCAGGATTAACACCCCTATTAATCAACGCTTCTACCTCGGCGCGATTGCCGGCACGGGCCGCAAACACAAGACGTTGTTGGTCACTGAATGCCATCTTTTTCTAAAGCTAGCCCTGCTTCCGTCCCATCATATCCAACCCAACTGCCGCGACGAGGATCGAGCCTTTGATGATGTCTTGCATAAAATCGCGGACATTGAGGAGCGACATCCCGTTGTCGAGGCTGGCCATGATGAGGGCTCCGAGGCAGGCTCCGAAGATGGTGCCGCGGCCGCCCATCAGGCTCGCTCCGCCGATGACGCAAGCGGCGATGGCATCGAGTTCTTTGAGAACACCGGCGTCCGGGGCGGCACTTCCTACGCGGGCGGTGAAGATGAGCGAGGCAACGCCGGTCAATGCTCCGAGCAGGGCATAGACTTTTAGGATGTTTCGTTTGTTATCTATTCCCGATAGACGAGCCGCGTCGGCGTTGCCGCCGATGGCGTAGAGGTAACGGCCGAAGACGGTGGAGTTTGTGAGAAAGGCTCCTAGAAGTGCTACCGCCAAGAGAATAAGAACAGGTACGGGGACGCCATTGTATGCATTCATCACGCCGATAAACGCAACGATACCGCCAATCGGAATGATAGCCTTGAGTAATTCGCCGGTGTAATTTGCCTCCCCGAGCCCATAGTCCTTGACTGAGCCAGCCTTTCGATACGCCATGAAAAGCACGAACGTGATGCCTATGACAGCCAATCCCCAACCGATCGCCGGCGGCAGATTCGCATTACCGATCGAGATAAACGTCGGATCCGAGACGGGGATCGTACTACCACCGAGCAGCCATTTGACCGCCCCTCGCCACGCGAGCAGACCGCCTAGCGTGACGATAAACGCCGGAATATTCAGATAGGCCGTCAGCGTACCGTGAAAAACGCCGATGACCACGCCGATCGCAAGTGCAGCAAGGATCGAAACGGGCAGACCGTATTCAAGCGTCGTCATTGAAAATGCCGCGATACCGCCCGCAAAACCGAGGACCGATCCGACCGACAGATCGATGTTGCCCGAGACGATCAGCATCAGCATTCCGACTGCGATGATGCCGGTCACCGACATCTGCGTCATCAGATTGGACAGATTGCGCGGCGTCATAAAGACGTAATCGGTCGCCCAATGAAAGTAACCCCAGATCAGGCCGAGCACGGCGATCATGATGTAGGCACGCAGTGCGGTGGCGTTTATCTTCGTTCCTGTTGTTTCGTCCATGTCGTTAAATATTGCCAGTCGCGGCGGCCATTACTTTTTCCGGAGTCGCTTCGCTTCGCGTAAATTCACCAGTCACCTTGCCGTCGTGCAGCACGATCACGCGGTCCGAAAGGCCGAGAACCTCGGGCAGTTCGCTCGACACAAGCACGATCGCGAGGCCTTGCTCGGCGAGTTTATTGATCTCGGCGTAGATCTCTTGTTTGGCACCGACATCGATGCCGCGGGTCGGTTCGTCCAGGAACAGAATTTTTGGATTCGTCAACAGCCATTTGCCGAGAACAACCTTCTGCTGGTTCCCGCCAGAGAGCGTTCCGGCGACGGTGAGCGTCGAGTTTGCCTTGATACGCAGACTCTTCATCGGGCCGCTTGCCGCGATGCTCTCGCGGGTTCGGTTGGTGATGATCTGGCCTGAGATATTTCTGAGATCGGCGATGGTCATGTTGTCGAGGATCGTTTGTTCGAGGATCAAGCCAAAGCGCTTTCGATCTTCGGTCACAAATCCGACACCCGACCGAATCGCATCCGCCGGCGACGAGATTTCAACGCGACGTCCCTCGACCTCGATCTCGCGGGAAAATTTGCCGCCCCACGCCCCAAATATCGACATCAGAAGTTCGCTGCGGCCCGCACCCATAAGGCCTGCGATCCCGAGTACCTCGCCCTTTCGCACATCGAACGAGACATTATCAACCAACTTCTTATCCGGCACATCTGGCGAATAGGCAGTCAAGCCGCGAATGCTCAGAGCAACCTCGCCATGCTCGTGCGTCGCATCCGGAAAGATGTCTCCAACCTCGCGGCCGACCATCGCGGCGATGACGCCGTTCTTGTCTATATCGGCGGCATTATGCGTGGAGACCGTCTTACCGTCTCTGAGCACCGTGATGCGGTCGCTCATCGCAAACACCTCGTCAAGCTTGTGCGAGATGTAGATCATCCCAACGCCTTTGGCCAGTAGGTCTTTGAGTATGGCGAATAGCGTTGCGACCTCGGACTCGGTCAGGGCCGCGGTGGGTTCGTCGAGAACGAGGATCTTCGCATCCTGCGACAAAGCCTTTGCGATCTCGACAAGCTGCTGCTGACCGATGCCCAAGGAGGCGACCTTCACACGCGGGTCGATCGATAAATGTAGGTCTTGCAATAGCTTAGAGGCACGATGGTACAGCTCGGGCCAATTGATCACACCAAACCTTGAAGGCTCTTTGCCGAGAAAGATGTTCTCGCCGACGGTCAGTTCTTTAACGAGCGAAAGCTCCTGAAAAATGATCGCAATACCCGCGTCCTCGCTGTCACGAATGTTACGAAAGTGCCTGGACGAGTCGTCAACTAATATCTCGCCCTCGAAAGTTCCTTCCGAATACACACCCGAGAGCACTTTCATCAGCGTCGATTTTCCTGCGCCGTTCTCACCGACGAGCGAGTGAAATTCGCTGCCTTCAAGCGTAAAGCTCACGCCGTCAAGCGCTCGTACGCCGGGAAATTCCTTGACGATTGAGCGCATTTCGAGCAATGGCATAGGGTGGTATATTAGAAGATTTCTATGGAATGATAGCACAAATTTCGCTTTTGACATGCCCTCATTTCAGGCATAAAATCGCTCTATGACCGATGCTGAGCACGAAAATAACATTCAGACAATTCGTAATGAAACGGAAGAGATCAAGCGCCAGATCATGCAGCTTGAGTTTCAACATAAGAAGGATATTGTCGAAGCCGACCGCCGATTCGACGCAAGGATGGCAAAACTCGAAGCCGCGTCTAACCGCAATCAGGGGCAGATCGACCATCTGATTAAGCTCGTTGGGTTTACCTATAATGAACTCGATTCGATTGACGCCACATTGACTGAAACAGGTGTCGTGCTTTCGCGTCCGCGAAAACGAGCGCGGGTATAGTAGATTCCGGTTACCTCGGCTGTCAGCACTCCTCTCTTCCCATAGTCTGTACCTTTGTTCCTCCAAATTACATGCCCGAACCAATCGCCATCGAATCTACATTGAACGAGAACCGCGTATTCTTGCCGCCTGAAGATTTCTCGGCGAGCGCACACATTAAGAGTTTCGAAGAGTACGAGAGGCTGTATGCCGAGGCTGCGGCGGACGTGCCGGCGTTTTGGGCGAAGCAGGCGGAAAGCTTAGATTGGTTCAAAAAATGGGACACGGTTCTCGAGTGGAACGAGCCGTTTGCCAAGTGGTTTGTTGGCGGCAAGATCAATGTTTCTCACAACTGCCTCGACCGACATCTGGAGACGTGGCGTAAGAATAAGGCTGCGTTCATTTGGGAAGGCGAGCCCGGCGAGCAGCGGACGCTGACGTATTTGCAGCTTCATCGTGAGGTTTGCCGCTTTGCAAATGTGATGAAAAAGCTCGGCGTCGCGAGCGGCGACCGCGTGGCATTGTACATGCCGCTCGTGCCCGAGCTCGCCATTGCGATGCTCGCTTGCGCACGGATCGGCGCGACGCATACCGTTATTTTTGGCGGATTCTCAGCCGACGCGATCCGAGATCGAGTGATCGACGGCGGGTGCAAACTGATCGTCACGGCTGACGGCGCGTATAGACGCGGAGGCGAGATCAAGCTCAAGCCCGCGGTCGATGAGGCCGTTGCTCAATGCCCGACAGTAGAAAATGTCGTCGTTTATCGACGCACTGGTTCGAAGGTTCACATGCATCCAGGCCGCGATCATTGGTGGCACGAGATCATCGAAACAGTCGACGCCGTGTGCCCCGCCGAGCCGCTCGACAGCGAACACCCGCTCTACATCCTCTACACTTCGGGCACGACCGGCAAGCCGAAAGGCATCTTGCACACGACTGGCGGCTACATAACCCAGGCCGCGTACACGGCAAAAATTGTTTTCGACCTCAAAGACGAAGACGTCTATTGGTGTACCGCCGACATCGGTTGGGTGACCGGCCACAGCTACGTCGTTTACGGCCCGCTCGCAAATGGGGCGACGGTGATGATGTACGAAGGTGCTCCAAATTACCCCGACTTCGACCGCTTTTGGGATATCATCGAACGGCATCGGGTCACGATCTTTTACACTGCCCCGACAGCGATCCGCGCGTTCATCAAATGGGGCGAACAATATCCGCTCAAGCACGATCTGTCTTCGCTCAGACTGCTTGGAACCGTCGGTGAGCCGATAAATCCCGAGGCCTGGATGTGGTATCACGAGGTCATCGGCAAAGGAAAATGCCCGATCGTCGACACGTGGTGGCAGACCGAGACCGGCTCGATAATGATCTCGCCACTGCCCGGTGCGACGCCTACCGTGCCCGGAACCGCAACGCGTCCGATACCGGGAATCATCCTAGATGTCGTAACAAAAACTGGCAAACCGGTCGGCCCGAACGAAGGCGGTTACCTAGTCGCAACACATCCGTGGCCATCGATGCTACGGACATTATGGGGCGATGATGAGAGGTACAAACAGGCGTATTGGTCTGAGATACCTGGATTCTATTTTGCGGGCGATGGTGCTCGTCGCGATAGTCGCGGTTATTATTGGATCATGGGCCGTGTCGATGACGTGATAAATGTCAGCGGCCACCGGCTCGGCACCGCCGAGATCGAATCGGCACTCGTCTCGCACGAAGCCGTCGCGGAAGCTGCCGTCGTAGGCCGCCCCGACGATATCAAAGGCCAGGCGATCAGTGCATTCGTCACTCTCGAAGGTGGCCGCCAGGGTAGTGACGAACTCAAGCATGAACTCCGGGCCCATGTCACGAAAGAGATCGGCTCGCTCGCCAAGCCCGACGACATTCGCTTCACCGATACGTTGCCAAAAACCCGTTCGGGAAAGATCATGCGGCGTTTGCTCAGAGAACTTGCAACCACCGGCAGCGTCGCCGGCGATGTCACAACGCTCGAGGATCTTTCTGTACTCGAAAGACTGCGCGAGGATGAAGAATAGTTAGAAACACTTCAGTTGGCTTAACAAAGATTCAACGTGACAAACACAGAATCTTTCGTATGGCCAAAGAAGCTACAAGTCTTATGACCGAAAACCCTTCTCCACCGAGACCCGCCGCCGAACTGGCAGATGCAGGCCGTGAATTCTACCGTCGCGGCTGGGTATTGGGAACAAGCGGCAATTTCAGTGCGTTGCTCGCACGAAAACCGCTCCGGCTTTGTATCACCGCAAGCGGGAACGAAAAGGGCAGCCTAGAGGAAACTAACTTTCTCGAGATCGATGAGAATGCCGAGATCTTTCAGGGATTTGGCAAGCCCTCGGCCGAGACGCTTATTCATCTGACGATCTACCGACATTTGCCGCGCGCACGGTCGATACTCCACACTCATTCCGTCTGGGGAACGCTGCTCTCCGACATGTTCTACGAGCAGGGAACGATCGACATCGAAGGTTACGAGATGTTAAAAGGCCTTGCCGGTGTCACCACACACGAACATACGGAAAAGGTCCCTATCATCGAAAATTCGCAAGATTACGTCGCACTCTCGCACGTGATCGAAAATGTGATCCGCGAAAACCCAGGCCTCCACGGCATCTATCTTCGTCGCCACGGACTGTACACCTGGGGCGAAACGGTACCGGAAGCGCGTCGGCACGTTGAGATATTTGAGTTTCTTTTCGAGGTGCTAGGTCGAAGTCAGAACCACCCGCGGTAGCCGGTGGTTGAACCAGGTCAGTAAGAGCTATATGGCGGTTC
>JANNWQ010000278.1:0-3904 GCA_031408595.1 Acidobacteriota bacterium
CAATATCTCGCTCTTCGCGGTCGACGAAGCTCATTGTATTTCGAGTTGGGGACACGATTTCCGACCTGAATATCTAAAGCTTGCGACGCTGAAACGGGAGTTTCCAAATATTCCGGTCATTGCTCTGACCGCGACCGCCGATAAGCTTGTTCGTAAGGACATTTTTGAGCGGTTGAGTATCCCGGACGCAGGTCTGTTCATTTCAAGCTTTAATCGGCCAAACATCTTCTACGCGGTCGAACCAAAGCGAAATTCCTATTCTCAACTCCTCGACTACCTCAAGAAACGCAAGGACGAGAGCGGCATAATTTACTGCCTGAGCCGGGCGTCGGTTGATTCGCT
This sequence comes from Acidobacteriota bacterium, assembly GCA_031408595.1. Lineage (GTDB taxonomy): Bacteria > Acidobacteriota > Blastocatellia > Pyrinomonadales > Pyrinomonadaceae > OLB17. The sequence continues at coordinate 343 of JANNWQ010000278.1, forward strand.
CGCCGCCGATCTTCGCGATGAGGGATTCAGCGCGTTGTCTTATCACGCAGGTCTCGACAAAGCGACGCGCGACAAACATCAAGAGTCTTTCCTTAAAGACGAGACAAAGATAGTCGTCGCCACAATCGCCTTTGGCATGGGCATCGATAAGTCGAACGTGCGGTTTGTCGTTCACATGGACCTGCCTAAGAATGTCGAGAGCTATTATCAGGAGACCGGACGTGCGGGCCGCGATGGGCTGGCGAGTGATGCGTTGCTGTTTTTTAGCTGGGCAGATGTTCTGAAACTAAAAAAATTTGCCGAGGTCGAGGGCAATCGGGAGCAGACTGAGATCATGCTCAAAAAACTCGACCAAATGGGCAAGTTCGGCGATCTCCGCTCGTGCCGCCGGCGATTCTTGCTCAAGTATTTTTCCGAAGATCTATCAGAGAATTGCGGCAACTGCGATAACTGCACCACGGTCTTTGAGAAATTTGACGGCACCGTGATCGCGCAGAAAGCGTTGAGCGCAGTCTATCGCACGGGCCAGCGATTTGGCATCGCGTATCTCGTCGATTTCCTGCGCGGTTCCGAATCAATGAAGATGCGCGACGAGCATAAGAATCTCAAGACGTACGGAGTCGGTGCCGATATCACAAAAGACCACTGGTTTGACTATTTCAAAGACCTGATGGCACAGGGTTTTCTAGTTCAAAATGACGGGCAATTTCCAACAATTGCACTTACCGAAACAAGCATGGACGTGCTGGCCGGAAAGACGCCGATCGAGCTGATAAAGTTAAAGATAAAAGAACCGAAACGGAAAATGCTCGCTCCCGATGTGGAGCATCCGCATATTCCAGAGCTTTTCGATGCATTGCGACAACTTCGAACAGTCTTTGCACGCAATGAGAACGTGCCGCCGTACGTCGTTTTCTCCGACGCGACACTCGTCGAGATGGCGATCTATTTGCCGCAAAACGATTGGGAGCTCAAAAAGATCTCGGGCGTCGGTGATCTCAAATTCGACAAGTATGGAGCCGATTTCCTCAATGAGATCCGCAATTACTGCTCGCGAAGTAACCTTGTTTCCCGCATCGATCTAAAATCGCCCAAACGTGAACGCAACCAACGCTCAAAGCGTGATGCAACCGGGCGAGATACTTATTGGACGACTTTTGACCTTTTCCAGGACGGCAAGTCGATGGATGAGATCGCAAAGGAACGCGGTCTTGGGCTCAGCACTGTCGAAGGCCATCTCGCCCGTTTCGTCAGTAGCGGTGAGATCCCACTGGACGAACTTGTTCCGGTTGAAAAGATCGAGACGATCCGGGAAGCGATCTTGGAACATGGCGGTGAAGGAATGATCGGTCCCGTAAAGACTGCTTTGGGTGATGATTTTAGCTACGGCGAGATCAGGGCGGTTCGAGCCGCAATAGAGGCTGCGGCAGGAGAAAAATCGAAAGGAGCTTTTTAATATTTGCTTAAAACAACGTAATATTATGCGTTTATAGACTTCACGTTATCGATATTTTATTTTCTGGAGAGTTTATTTATGAAGATCGGATTGCCGAAGGAAATCAAGGACAATGAATACCGCGTCGGGCTGACGCCGGCGGGTGTTCAGGCATTGACGCACGCGGGGCACACTGTTTTTGTGCAAAAGACGGCGGGCGAGGGTTCAGGCTTTAAGGACGAGCAGTACGTAAAAGCGGGCGGCAATATGCTCGACACGGCGGATGAGATCTGGGCCACGGGCGATATGATCGTCAAGGTCAAAGAGCCGGTCGCACCTGAGTATCCGCGTATGCGTGAGAATCAGGTTCTGTTCACGTACCTGCATCTCGCTCCCGAAATCGAGTTGACCAAGCAAATGCTCGATCGTAAGGTAACGGGAGTTGCTTACGAGACGATCACGAGTGGACGCCGTCTGCCGTTGCTCATCCCGATGTCAGAGGTTGCCGGACGTATGTCCGTGCAAGTCGGTGCGACTTACCTCGAGAAAATGAACGGCGGAAAGGGAATCTTGCTCGGCGGCGTTCCCGGAGTACCGGCGGCGAATGTCGTCATCATCGGCGGCGGTATTGTGGGTACAGAAGCGGCTAAAATGGCTGTTGGTTTAGGTGCGAAAGTAACGATCATCGACCGCGATCTAGACCGTCTGCGTCAGCTCGACGATATTTTCCTATCGAAGGTTCAGACGCTCGCTTCGTCACGTTACCAGATCGAAGAGGCAATCTCACACGCCGATCTCGTGATCGGTGCGGTTCTTGTTGTCGGGGCTGCGGCCCCGAAACTCGTCACACGCGATATGCTGCATCTCCTGCCCCATGGTTCTGTACTCGTCGACGTCGCCGTCGATCAGGGCGGTTGCTTTGAGACGACGCACGCAACTACGCACTCGAATCCGACCTATTACGAAGAAGGCGTTCTACACTATTGCGTGGCAAACATGCCAGGTGCCGTGCCGCGCACATCGACATTCGCTCTGACAAACGCGACGCTGCCGTATGCCCTCGACCTCGCAAACAAAGGATTTGAGCAGGCGATCAAGGACGACGCAGGTCTTGCCGAAGGCGTAAACACTTACGCCGGAAAGCTCACTTACGAGGCGGTTGCCACGTCGCAGGATCGCGAATACACGCCGCTCGATACACTGATCGACCTTAAGGCGGCCTCGGCTAGTTAGAAACGAAAGCAACTTTTAGCCACGAATTACACCAATAGCACGAATGGAGAGATCTGATTCGTGGCATTCGTGTAATTCGTGGCTAAATTCTTTCCTTGCCAACGTCACGGGGCAGAACATACACTAAGTAATTTCGCTATGTACGAATTTGCCGTCACACCAGCCGTTACTCAGCTTCGCCGTCCGGGCGTGATCATTACCGAGGTCACAGCGGACAGCTTGGGTGAGGAATTGGAACTTGAGCCGCATGACCGCATTGTGAAGGTCAATGGGCGAGGTGTACGTGATTATCTTGATTTTCGTTTTCAAACAGCAGGCGAGACCGATCTTACATTTCTCGTCAAAAAGCCGAGCGGAGAGACGATCGAGATCGAATTTGACCGTGACGAAGGCGAAGACCTCGGGTTGATGTTCGAACAGATCGTGCCGCGTCAGTGTGCGAATGAATGCCTTTTCTGCTTCTGCAAAGGCAACCCGGAAGACGCGCGTCCGTCGCTTTTCGTCCGTGACGAGGACATCCGCCTTTCATTTCTCTACGGCAATTACACAACGCTCTCGTCGATCACCGAAGACGAGATGAAACGCATCATCGAGCAGCGTCTGTCGCCGCAATATGTCTCGGTTCACGCGACGGACCTGAAAATCCGAGCGTATCTGCTCGGGGTCGATGAATCGCGAGCTGACATTTCGGACAAGTTGGAAAGGCTGCTCGCAGCAGACATTGAACTTCACGCTCAGGTCGTCCTCTGTCCCGAGATCAACGACGGAGCGATACTAGAAAAAACTCTTCGTGATCTCGCCGCCCATTATCCAAAGGTCGTCTCAACCGCTGTCGTGCCGGTCGCATTGACCCGATATAACACAGACGAACGCCTCACACGCGTCACGCCCGAT
>JANNWQ010000279.1:0-15501 GCA_031408595.1 Acidobacteriota bacterium
CCGTACATGCTCTTTTCGCCCCATACTCCATAATCCTCGACGATCTTTTTTTCCGTATCGGCGAGCAGATCGAAAGGCAGTTGGAATTTTGAGATGAATTTCTGATGCGACTTCTCATTGTCGGTCGAGACGCCGAGAACGCGAATACCCTTGCTCTTATACATGTCTTCGGCGTCACGGAATGAGCACGCTTCTTTGGTACAACCCGGGGTATCGTCCTTTGGATAAAAATAAAGAACGACGCGCCGACCTTTGAGATCTTTAAGCTTTACGGTCTTCCCGTCCTGATCGTTCGCCTCAAAAGCCGGAGCCTTATCACCTTCTTTTAACATACTTAGTCACCCCTTTTTAATGCCCTTATTTGGATAGCTCCATTCTCTGACATCGCCTGCCGGGATGCAATTTTCCACTTCGCTATTTCTTCTTTCCGAAATTCCATTTAAGCCCGGTCGTCAGAAGAAAATCGTTCTTCTTCGCGTTGCCAAGCGGATCGTTATTATATCGGTTGCCGATCGCAAAATATACGCCGATGCGCGGAGTAACATCGGCGGTCAGCGATGTGTCGAACAACACGCGGTATTCGTGGCCGTCAGTTACGTTCTGAAAATACGTAAAGGCATTCTGCACCCGAAAACGGTGGTTGATCTTCTGCTTGAAATTGAGTCCAACAAGTCCCTCCGGCGTGTCGGAATCTGCGCCTGCCTGCCACGTTCGATTCCATGCAAGGCCGGCGAGAAACTCCAGCTCCGTTCGGTCGTTCTTCACGGTGCGGTGGCCGAGGCCGCCGCCCGCGACCGAGCGAAAGCTCAGGCGTCTCGGCTTATCTCGTTCGAAATCATAGGAAAGAAATCCGAACATTCTCTGAGAAAGATTGCGGTCGTATCTAGCACCGCCCCAAAACGCATTCTGTGTGGTTATCACGGTTGATGTTCCATGTGCATTATTCCAAAGACTGCGAAAGTAGATCAGCATACCGCCTTGCGGATTGGCTTTGACGGCGCGAAGGCCGGTTGTCATCGTGATGTTATTCGAATTGCCCGAAGTATAGCTAAATCCGACATTTGCATTACCTTCCCAGCCAGTTGCGATCCGCTTCAATCCGCCGACAAAGCGTGTGGAGTTATTTTTTTCGACTAGGGCGGCAGGCACAATGGCGGCAGGCGAATCGACCTTGGCAGCCGTGACGGCTTGAGGCGCTGGCTTTGTCGCGAGCTTCGCATCCGGGTGAACAACCTTTTCGATATGGGAGCGGGCGATCGTCACCTTACCGGCGTATTCGGTTTCGATCACGATCGCTTCATCGTTTTCGTCGACGATCTTTCCGGTCAGGCGGTCACCGTTTTTCAGCGTGATCTCGCTGGCGACGACATTAAAGACGAACGAAAATATGATCAGGATCACGAGGGGCCAAGATAAGTTTCTCATCACGGATATAAAATACCATTATGGAAAAAAGATGTGAATTGGATTGAGTAATAGATGGAATTTGACCATTCATGGCCAAACATCGAAGATTATCTTGAGATGAAGATTCTGTCAGAAAAGCAGGCACTTGCGAGGCTCGGGGTCATTCGCGATGGTGTGACGAAAACGATCCGCGACGAGTACGAGCATAAGGCGGCTCCGTGTGCGTCGTGCTTGACGCCGGGAGCGTGCTGTCTCGATGCACATTTTGTGAATGTACGAATCTCGCGGCTTGAGGCTGTGGCGATGAATGCGGTCATTGATGCTCAACCGATAGAACGTTCGGCGGCGATACGGAACCGGATCGACAGGACAATCGATGTTTACGATCTGAGAGCTGACGCGGAGCACGAAAACAAATTCGCGTGTCCAATGTTTGAAAAAGGAATCGGCTGTCTTGTTCACGATGCCGCCAAACCGATCCCGTGCATTGTCCACGCTTGTTACGAAGCAGCCGCCGATCTGCCGCCATCGGCGATCACGGAAACGGCAGAACTCGCCATCGACCGTCTAAATGCCCGGACGTATGGACGAGCCCAGCAACTGATGCCGATCCCGCTCGCGATCAAAGCTAACCAGTTAGCGTGATCGACGTAACCGCCCGCCGAAAATAGTCATCGGGATCAGGCCGATCACAAAAATGATGTGGTACCACGCCGGAGCAAGATTCCAGAACATATACTCAACCATCACACCGACGATCAGCAGAATGATGCCGAGAGCCATCGTCGAGCGTTTGTATTCGCCAGCCACGAGTGCCGCCATGTAGCCGCCAATGAACGATGTGACGAAACTGCGGAGCAGATTAATGACCGCGATCCCGGCGTCGTTCGCCGACGCGAGCGGCGTACCTGAGGTCAGGGCTGTCTGAGCATCGAGCGAATGCTTGCCGAGCCAATCGGGCGAGAGCGAGGCGAGCAGTGTCTCGCTGCCGACCCATACGATCGACCAAACGATAAAGCCAAAGATCACACCGAATATTATTCGAATCATTTTCCCCTCCGGCCTCTAACTTTTTATGTGTGAGTAAAGTAATCCGTGCCCCGCCGAATGTCAATACGTTGAGGCGCCAAATTACGTTTTTCACAATCATCGTTTACCAAAGTGTCCCACTGTCCCTCATTTCCCGCGTCGATGTTTACAGCACTCTAGCGGCCGCTCACAGCGACGTTTTTACACGGGCAGATTAGCACACCGTCGTTCGAAATAGAACTACGATCCGCCGCTAATGCCGCTAATGTCACTATCCGCCGCTAAATTAATTTTTTGGGTTTTGTGGCGGTTGGAGGTTTTACCGGGATACAGTTCTTGGCGATCGCGATGACGGCGATCGTTCGGAAGTATTTGTCGTTGAAGGCACGCGCATTTGCGAGCGACATCTCGAAATCTTTCTTGCCCATTTCGGTAAACATTCCCTCAAGGTTATTGCCGGGAAGTGGGATTCCGGCCATATATCCGAAATCTTTACCCGTTATCTGGCGATAGATCACGCTTTGGAAGAGATTCGGTTCTTCGAGTTGATTGACCACGCGGACGGCCTCAGCGAGTTCGTCCAAGGCAAGCGAGTGGTTGACTCGTTCGTAAACCTGGACGAGGCTGAACAATATTTGAGCCTTTGCGACTGAATTTGGAGCGCTTCGAGTTAGCTTTGAAACCCCGTTTAGTGTGTCAATGCCGGAGCTGGCGTCGTTAGTCGAGTCTAACTGGATCTTGGCGATCTCGAAGAGCAAGATCGCACGATGGTCGAGTTCGGGAACTTTGGCCGCCATTTTTTCGGCTTCCGTGAAGAGCTTTTCTTTAGTAGCAAGCTGGGTACGAAGAAACCAGAAGTAGCTGTTCACATCGCTGCGGAGCTTTTCGTCTTTGATCTTTGCAATCCACGGCTCGAAGGCCTTGAATTGCTCTTCGGTTTTGAGGCGTCCGGCAAAGCTGAACTGGGCGATCATCGAGTCGGTTAGCTTTCCTTTTCCTTCGGCTTCTTCGAGGTCCTTGATGCGTTCCTCAAACGTACGGCCTTGTCCCGAGGTACCTTTTTCGAGATTCTCAATATCTTTGCGCATCTCGGCCGTGAGTGCCGACTCTGCCTGTGCCCGGGCGGCGGTAAATCTCTCAAGCATGTCAGGGAACCGCTCCATCACGATCGGCTCGATCTGTCGTAAGGCGGTGACCATGTTGATCGCCTCGGGTTGGGCGTACTTTTCGGGCGGCTGATTTAGCTCTTCTGGGTTCGACGTGAACGAATTGACCCGGGCGAAGAACGTGCTGAGAAAACTTCGCTGCAATCCAGGATTCGAAACAAAACCGGGGTCCGGGGCGCTTGAAAACGAGCTTCGGTCCAGGCCGAATATCGCCGCCGCACCGAAGGGATATGCAGAAAGGTACAGTAACCGTTTTGGCTTCTCGTTGCGGTAATTTTGCAGGACTTCCGCATACAGCGAGTCACCCATCGTCTGATCGCTCTTCGCGACAGTGTTGAGCGAGTAGAACCACATTTGAGTGAGTTTATTACGCATCAAGCGCCGGAAAAGCTGACGCGACAGATCGGGGTTGGTCGCGGCGAGTTCAGCAGCGAGCCAAAGAAGGTCATCCTGCTCACGCGTCTTATCTATTTCGTCACGTTCGGCCGCTTTTTCAGCCTCTGCGAGTACTTCGTCGGTAAATTTCTTAGCCAGTTCGGGGTCACGCTTTGCAACCGCACGGATTACGTCGGAGCGAAGGTCTGGGAGTGAAGTAAAGGTTGTGCTACTGCCCGAGCTTTTCAAATTCGCCTTCTCAAACCCCTTCTCGGCAAAATGTTCCTTGGCATTCGCAAAGGCTTCGATAAAATATCCCCGAGCGGTCGGCTGGTCGAGTGGCCAGAGGAAATCGGCGCTTCGGAGAAGGATCTTTATACGCTTTGGCCGCGCCGTTACCGATTTGCTTTCGGCGACCTGTTGCTCAACCAGCATTTGAGCCATCTTTGGATTGCAGGCCTGGGTTTCCGTACTCGCGACCTGAGCGTCGGACGTCAGCGTGGCGATAAACACTAGAGTTAGAACTTGTGCGATGCGGCTGATCATATCGGTCCGGCTCCAGAAAGATTACTTATTTATGCACCCGATTTGGAATGGTGTCAATAGGCACGCGGGGTATGCGGGAAAGTTTCACAAGTTGCCACTACCCTTGTTTCTTCGGGCTTGCCCATCTATTTGCGGTGGGTCTTGAGCCGCCGGAGGTTTGGCCGCTATGCGCTCACGCCGTGTCAATACCTTTTTTCCGAAAAAAAATATTCGTTCATGTGAAACGTTTTGAACGGAATCTCCACTTGATAGTGAAAACATAATTAATTGGGTTCATGGCCCGGTTCCGAACCTTAGAAAAAGCTCAAAAATAAGGAGATTAAAAATGCGAAAAATAGCCCTGGTCACCCTGCTCTTAGTTCTCACGGCAGTAAACGGTACGATCATAGCCCGACCGCCGTCAAATGTGGTCGTGACAAGCACGATCGCCGATGCGGACTCCGTTTTTATGCCACTCAGCATTCAAAGTGATCTAATCGGATCGTACCTAAACGGAACGAGTTCCGTCGTTTCACAGATCCAAGGGATCGGCGACTGGGAATTGGACATGCTCGGCTCGGCTACAAGGCGTGTCAACGTAAATTTTAATGACCTCGTAGCTGGTTCGAATCCGGATCCGATTAACCGGCCGACGCCGATGAGCGGGTATCATCCGGTTCGGTTTATCACGCAGTGTACCGGCTATGGGTATAATTTGCTCAATCTAACGTCCGTCGGCCAAACTGCGACGTGCGGGCTGATCGTAGCGGTAAATATTGGAACCGATAGATACTCGCTCCGATTCCATCCGAGATACTTCGCGGGGTCAAACACTATTTCAGTTGCATGCACAGCGATCGACACGAGCAACAAATGCAGAGGGTGGCGTACGCAAAGTCCCAACGGAGCCGGCAAACTCATCGCACGGGTACAAAAGGCAACCACGGTGAGGGGCAAGCAGGTATATACGGAATACGGCAATTACCGTTTCTCGTTCGATATGTCGTTTTCAAATCCTTAAATACTAGTTCAAACAAAAGTCTCATTCTGAAACAGAATGATCTTATGCTATGTTCGTAACCAATCTACCAAAATGTGAGATTCGGGCGGTGATTATCAAATCACCGCTCGTACATATTTTTTCCCGAGTTTAATGGCTAACTGATTAGTAATTTCAGGCGTAAATGGCATTCACCACGCCCCTCAGTGATCATACTCTCAATCTCAAAAGCTTCATATGCAGAGAGGATACCGAAAATGTAATGACCGCAGAATTGCCCGGCGATTCTATTTATTGGAACTCCGCGCCATCTTTTATTGCATAGCGGCGTTCGTATCTCTCCCTTTAATGGCTGTAGAAGTTGCTGCAAGTTCGAATGAAATGGGCCCTGACACACCGATCTCTGAAGTTCAGGTATTTCAGGCTGATATTCGTGAGATGAAACCCGGCGAAACCAGTAAACGGCAGATAGGACAGAATGAGAAACAGTCCTACAGGATAAAACTAGAGGCTGGTCAGACAATTGTCCTAACCGTACAAAACTACAACACGGCGATCGGTGTGAGGTGCTTTGCTCCCGACGGGGAGGAACTTGGGAATCACAGCCAACAACAGATGGATACCATCATTAAACCCATGATAATTATGGCCGAAAGACCGGGCGATTATCGCGTGGACGTGTATGCAAACTGGTTCGGCGAATACTCAATAACATCTGCCGCGCCGCACGAAACGACCGATTCAGATAAGAAACATCTGATCGCCCAAAAGCTATATGTAGAGTCCATGATAAAAATCCCCGGAACTCCGGGTCTCTCGATTCGAGAAAAGAATAGAAAACGTCTGGAAAAATTAGAAGAACGGCTCGCCATTTACCGGACAACCGATGATCCCAAACTGGTTGCTATAGGTCTCACAGATGTCGCACCACTGCTTGCCGGTGTTGGTGAGCATTCAAAAATGCTTGGTTATTATAAAGAAGCGATAGAAATATTCCGCTCGATAGACAAACCAGCGGAGGAATGTACCGCCTTAATTGCGATGGCTAATGATGCGACCTACCGAATGGCCGATTATCAAAAGGCAATCGATTATTTAAATAGTGCATTAGAGTTAAGTCGTGTCAAAGCTTATAAATATGGCGAATCCCGCGCCCTTTATCAACTGGGAGCTATTTATCAGGCCCTAGCGGACGACCAAAAAGCTCTTGATTTTTATCATCAATCCGCCGCGGTTGTGCGCTTGGCACCCTCGCCACCTGTGACGAATGTGGAGGAAGCAGTAACTTTGAGTACTATTGGCAGTCTTTACGCCAGTGCCAATGGCGGGGAAATGGCTTCAGATCCTTTTAACACTGGCGTTATCAGCGATCCGCAAAAGGCAATTACATACTTTCAGCAGGCTCTTGAAATTTATACAGATCTAAAGGGCAAAGGAAACCGCAGCGGGATGGTGGGCGAAGCTTCAATGCTTTTGAATATTGGAAACGCCTATAAGACACTCGGAAGCTATGCAGAATCATTGAATTACTTGGACCAGTCTTTAAGACTTCATAAAGAGCTACGATACCGTCCGGGACAAGCTGCTGCTTTAAGAAGCATCGGCAATCTTTACGTGCTCAGGGGTGAATATCAAACGGGTTTTCAATACAACTCCCGAGCATGGGAGATTCACACGGCCGATGCTAATGCAACCGCTCAGGCTCAGTTTCTAAACAGTATCGCGGGAGATCATTACAGGGCGGGCGAAACGCAAAAGGCACTGGATCTATATAACGACTCGCTTGAGCTTAGCCGTCCGGCACAACAATTAGGCAGCGCCGCCGCGTCGCTGTTTGAAATCGCTCGAATAGAACGAGAAATAGGAAATTTTGCCAATGCCCGGACCCGAATTGAAGAAGCGATTCAGATAGCGGAGTCGATTCGGGCGAAAATTGCGGCCTCCGAGCTTCGCTCCACCTACTTCGCCACGATCAAGCGGTACTACGATTTCTATATAGATTTGCAGATGCAGGCTCACAAGGCCCAGCCGGAAAACGGCTTTGATTCGCTGGCGCTTCAGGCAAGCGAAAAGTCGCGATCCCGTGGTCTGCTTGATCTGCTCGCACTGGCCGGAGTCGATACGAAGAAGGGTGTCGAAGCGTCACTTCTCGATCGTGAGCAGCAAGCGCGAGATCGACTTATTGAGAAGGCCAATAAGCAAAGTGCTCTGCTGCTCGGAAAACATACGAAAGAAGAGGCAGAAAAGATCAACCGTGAAGTGACGGTGCAGACGGATGAATATCAGGGAATCCAAACGGAAATTAGAAATAAGAATCCCCGATATGCCGCGTTAACCCAGCCTACATCGCTAGACACAAAGCAGATTCAACAGCTTTTAGATTCCGGAACGATCCTTCTTGAATATTCGCTGGGCGAAAAGAAAAGCTATTTGTGGGCGATTTCGGCGAATTCAATTGCGAGTTTTGATCTGCCGGGACGCGAGGAGATAGAAAGTCTCGCCAAGAGGGTCTATGACTTATCGACCGCCCGTAACCAACGCAAGTATGAAACGGATGAGAAAAAGCGGTCGCAAATCAGAGCGGCCGATGCGGAGTATTCGAGTGTGGCGGCAGCCTTGACCGCAATGCTGCTCGACCCAGCGGCGTCTAAGATTAGAAACAAGAGACTGGTGATCGTGCCGGACGGGGCATTAAACTACATCTCTTTTGCTGCCCTGCCCGTGCCAAAAAGCGAAGAAACGTCCAATAACGGCTTTGCTCCGCTCGTAACAAACCACGAGATTGTAACTCTACCGTCTGCATCGACCCTGTCCCGTCTACGGGAAGAAACGACGACCCGCAAGCCCGCCGCGAAGATGCTGGCCGTTTTTGCTGATCCGGTTTTTTACCCGGGCGACAGTCGCACGCGTCCGGCTGCAGGACTGCTGCATTTAACTTCAAAATTTGGAGGAGAAAGCACGGCTTCAGATAAGGAGAGGGTAAATCCGTCGATGACACGAGATTTCGAGAGGGCAATTTCCGACGTTGGACTGATCGCGACTGAGTCGGGCGCTCTTCCGCGGCTGCCGTTCTCAAGGCGAGAGGCGGATTCGATCTTCAGGCTTTCGCCGAAAAACCTGAGTTTAAAGCAGGTTGATTTTAAGGCAAGTAAGGCCGAGGTTTTTGCTTCGAATCTCAATCAATATCGAATTCTCCATTTTGCTACCCACGGGTTGCTCGACAGCCAGCACCCGGAACTGTCCGGTATCGTCCTTTCGTTGGTGGACAAAAATGGCGGAGCCATCGACGGGTTTTTACGCCTGCAGGACATCTACAACCTAAAGCTCTCGGCAGATCTGGTGGTTTTAAGTGCTTGTAACACGGCACTCGGTAAAGACGTTAAGGGCGAAGGCTTAATCGGGCTCACACGCGGGTTTATGTATGCCGGGGCTCCGCGTGTGATTGCGAGTTTGTGGAAAGTCGACGATGCCGCCACTGCTGCCTTGATGACAATATTTTATAGAAAAATGCTGGTTGAAAACTTGCGGCCGGCGGCAGCTTTGCGAGCGGCACAGACGGAGATGATGAAGCAGCCTCGCTGGCGATCGCCATATTACTGGGCTCCATTTGTTCTTCAAGGGGAATGGAAATGAGACCGTGAAAAGGCAGTCTTATTTCCGGAGGAACCGGCTCGTTCAATTTTGCAATTACCGAACGGAAAGTTTGCGTTACCACATGTAAGATCTTTGTCGTTCAGAAGTCTGATATTTTGTGTTTCTTATGCCACTGAGATCATCAAAACGTATTTCTTGAATTATTCGTGACGTCGTGAAATCGCTGCACCCGTACATCTCATTGAAAGGGCTGATTCTACTGCCGATCCTGATCGTCGTAACGGCTGAGCTCACGCGGCCGCAGACTCTTGCTCCAACCCAACCCGCCATCGTCGAAGACCTGCGCGAGATGAAATTCGGCGAACGTGTAATCCGCACTGGGTCGCCGAACGAGGTTCATGGGTATCAGATAACTCTCGAGGCCGGTACTTCAGTAAGAATAGACGTGGGGAATCGAGATATTTCCGTCATTGTTTCCGCAATGATACCGGGCAAGGAAAATTATGAGATTCACGCTAAAAAGATCCCGTCAGGTGAGGATTTCGCTCTCATAAACTCATCTTCCCAAGGTGTGGTCGAACCCTTGGTTATAGTCGCGGATACTACCTCCAATTATTTGATCAAGGTCAGGTTTAGAGCTAACGGCACATATTCCCTCACATGCAATTGGCCGCATGCTACCACCGAGAAAGATAGGAAATACGCGTATGCAAACAGGCTATTGCTGGAGAGCAGGAATTCGACGGCAACAAACCGGTTATCCGCTGAAACTATACGTCTCAAACACGAGGAAAGAGTAGATATTTACCGAGGCATCGATGACAAAGTGGGTCTTGCCCTAAGTCTCAATAACCTCGCGCAGACGGAGGATGATCCGATTCGGAGGCTGGAATACCGGCGCGAATCGATAGCACTGTTCCGCTCTCTGGGCAGCGTCCCCGACCTTCTTGATTACCTCCGCGGACTTGTAGCCGATCTAAATGACGCGGGTCATTATCAGGAGGCGATCGAAACCAGAAGGGAAATATTGGCCATCAGCCGTTCCACAGGTAATAAGGTAAGAGAGGTCGGGGTTCTTAACGGTTTAGGCGCTTCATATGGAAATCTTGGCGATCAGCAAACTGCACGGTATTACAACAATGAGTGTGTTCGAGTTCAGAGATCGATCACACCTCCCGAACTAGATTCGCTACTGGTAGCTGGACTCTGTCTTAGTAATACGGCAAGCGGTTACGGAGGTATTGACTGGCACGAGATTCGCGATCTTTCCGAAGACGAGAGAAAGGATCAGCAAAAAGCTCTTGAATATTACTATCAGGGTCTCCAGATGTACGAAGAGGCCGAAAAGCTCTCACCGGCGAACATCGGGTCAAAGGCAAATAACCTGATGCGGATCGGAAACACTCACAAACTGCTAGGAAATTATCCGGCAGCTCATGTTTATCTCAACCGAGCACTTGGTCTGAATAAGGATGGAAAACGAGTGCCCCCTACGATCGATGTACTGAACCAGATCACCAGCCTCCATGTTTGGGAACAAAATTACCAACAGGCATTTGAATCGCTAGATCAGGCACTGACTTTATCCAGGGCAAACGGAAATTACGGCCTGTTCCCGATCGCACGGCAGTTCTATTTTGCCGGTCAAAGCCAAAGAGCACTCGATCTGCTGTACGAGGCATTAGGGCCGCGCGGTGCGTCACCGCAACGGGTTGGGACCGCAGATATACTCTATGAAATTGCCCGCTCAGAAAACGACCTAGGACGTCTGGACATCGCTCGTTCGAACATTGAGGAGGCGATTCAAATCGTTGAGTCTCTCCGTGGCAGGATCACCGATCTCGAAATTCGTACCAGCTACTCTTCAACCATCAAGCGCTATTTTGATCTGTACATAACCTTGTTGATGCGGCTACACCGATCACGCCCCGGCGATGGGTTTGACAAGCTAGCCCTGCAGGCGAGCGACAAGGCTCGTTCCCGTAGCCTGCTAGACATGTTGACTCTATCGGGCGTGAACATCAAGCAGGGCGTCGATCCGCTGTTGCTCGCCCGTGAGACGGCCGTGGGGCAGAAACTCGCTGCGAAAGCAGCCCAGCAAAGCAGAATTCTGCTGACCAACCCTACCACCGCTGAAGTCGAGAAGATTAAGCAGGAGGTCTCAGAATTAACAAACGAAAACGACGGAATTCAGACGGAAATTCGGGTCAAGAGTCCAGGCTATGCTGCCCTGACGCAGCCTGCGGCACTTAGCACACTACAAATACAACAGCTTTTGGATTCGGGGACTATACTTCTAGAGTATTCGCTTGGCGAAAAGAAAAGCTACTTGTGGGTTGTCGGCTCTAACTCGATAGACAGCTTCGACTTACCGAAAAAGTCGGATATCGAGGCACAGGCACGTAAGGTTTATGAGCTGGCGACGGCGCGGAACCTGCAGATCAAGGGTGAACCAGTCGAAACGCGTTTGCTACGAATTAAGAGCGCCGACGCGGAATATACTGCTGCTGCAGCAGCGCTAAGTGAGGCGTTGCTTGGCCCGGCGGCTCAGCTTATTCGCAACAAGCGGTTGCTAATTGTCCCTGACGGAGCACTTAGTTATGTCTCGTTTGCGGCATTGCCCGCACCAAAGCCAACGGAAAACGTCGGGTCGGTGTTGGGCCTTGCCCATGAGATCGTTACTTTGCCGTCGGCGTCAGTGCTGGGGCGATTGCGAAACGATACTGTCTCACGCAGGCCTGCGTCGAAGCTGCTTGCCGTATTTGCCGATCCGGTTTTTAGCCAGACTGACACACGAGCCAAAGGGGTCGCTGGTGTCCGAACTAAGAAAACCGAACCGATCGGGTTTGCTCTTACGAGAGATTTTGAGCGAGCTCTTGCAGGCTCCGGCCTTGTGTCCGAAGTTTCCAGTGGCTTGCCGAGACTTCCATTTTCCCGACGCGAGGCGAACTCGATCTTCGACGCATCGGCAAAGGATCTTAGCCTTAAACATCTGGATTTTGCAGCAAACAAGCAAACGGTTTTCAACTCAGGATTGGAGCAATACCGCATCCTCCACTTCGCGACCCACAGTCTGGCTGATAGCCAGAATCCGGGCTTATCCGGGATCGTCCTCTCTCTCGTGGACAAGCAAGGTGCGGACGTGGACGGGTTCCTTCGTTTGCAGGATATTTACAATCTGAAGCTAAACGCCGATCTCGTTGTTCTGAGTGCCTGCAGTACCGCACTTGGCAAAGAGGTCAAAGGGGAAGGGCTGATCGGGCTGACGCGCGGGTTTATGTATGCGGGTTCTCCTCGAGTCGTGGCGACTTTGTGGAAGGTGGATGACGCGGCGACGGCGGCTTTTATGACAATCTTCTACAGGAAAATGCTTACGGATAATCTACGCCCTGCGGCAGCTTTGCGAGCGGCACAGACGGAGATGATGAAGCAGCCTCGCTGGCGGTCGCCATATTATTGGGCACCGTTTGTGCTGCAAGGTGAATGGAAATAGTGCCGATCTGATCGAATTTCCTAACGGAATGAAGCAGTTTGCCCTTTCGCAATCAACATTCGACCAATTTCTGGCCGTTCTCGATACGGACCGGGATCTCGCCGGCCAGAAATACGAAACCCTGCGAAAACGTATCGTGAAGTTCTTTGAATGGCGGGCCTGCCAGTTTCCCGATGACCTTGCCGATGAGACACTGGACCGCGTCATGAGGAAGGCCGCCCTTGGTATCGAGATCGACGACCACATTAATTATGCTTACGGAGTCGCAAGGCTTGTTTACCTTGAAGCCTGGAAGCAACAGGTCAAAGAACGGGCTGTCGTTGTAAATATGCCGACAATGACGGTCGTCGAAGACGACGATGAGGACATCCGATATACATGTCTGGAACGTTGCTTGAAGGAACTGCCTGACAAGAGCCGTGAGATGATCCTCAGCTACTACCGCGATGATAAACAGGCAAAGATCGATCATCGTAAAACCATCGCTGAGAAATTTAACATTTCGCTAAACGCACTTCGCATTAAGACCTTACGCCTACGCTCGAAGCTCGAGGAGTGCGTCCATATGTGCCTGGAAAAATATCAGGCCTGAGGCGAAACGGATCAGACATTTTTGCCACTTAATAGTGGAGGCCGAATCAAAATGGTAAACGACCAATATGAACTAGCCGAAAACTTCCTACTGGGGAAGGTGGCGGACGCGCAACGATCCGAGATAGAGATCGATTTCTTTCAAAGCGCCAGTTCATTCGAGAACATACTTATCGCTGAGAATGCGTTGACCGACGCGTACGTAGCCGGGCGGCTTTCGTCCGATGACCGCCGGCTGTACGAGCAGCGGCTGCTCATAAATCCAAACCAGCGGGAACGCGCGGCATTTGCAAAAACCTTGATCAAATACGCATCGAGCCTGCCGGTTGAAACAACCGTCGAACCCCCACGATCTAACTGGGCAATAACTTTGGTCCGCTACCTGTCCGGACAGCCGCTCGCCTCGTATTCCCTCGGGGCAGCGGTTTTTTTGATCCTCGCCGGGGGCGCGCTTTGGTGGACATCAAACAACCTCGTGCCGGCGAATGATGAACTTGCGAAAAATGTCACACAGCCGACGTCGGAAACAAGCATGCCGGTTCCCGGCAATGAGCCGGAAGTTCGCACTCTTCTTGAGAATCGGAACGAAGGGGTTTCACCGACAGAAACAAATTCAGAGCCGGAACGTGGATCCAGACCGGTCAAAGATAGGCCTTCCCGTCAGGCAAAGCCCGCAGAGTCGATCACCTCCTCAAGAATGATCTCGACTATCATCCTTTCGTTAGGATCAACCCGCGATGCCGGGACGGCGAAGGCCTACATTCTTCCCCGCAGGGCTTCTGCGGTTAGACTGCAGATTCCACTTGATAGCGACGGATATCCGAACTATTTTGCCGTAGTCGAGACCGTTGACGGGCAGCAGGTTTGGAGCGGAAAGCTCCCCCAACGTAGGTCAAAAGATGCTCGAAACGTTTCCGTATCGGTTCCTGGTGCCCGTTTGAGAAGCGGAGATTATATAGTCACGCTCAAAGGCTCTGCCATCGGGAAATCGTACGAGACGATCGGCGAATACTCGTTCGCGATCGAGCGGCGTTGATCCAAGTCCTATCTGATTCTCAACTCAAATGGCATCATCATCATCGCGTCGCCTTGGTTCATGCGGTCAAAGAGTCCAACGTAGCGGAAGGCTCGGCGGATGTCGGCGGGCATGGCTTCGATAATGGCGGCTTGGGCTTTTTGGTCGGCGGAGACCTGTGTTTCCTCGCTACCGAAATATTCTTCGAGGAAAGGACGCGGTGCCGGGAAGACCACGCGGCGGACGTCTTTGTCGGCGGGGAGATTGGCGAGTTCCTTGGCGATGTCGATGGCCTTTTCGAGGCCGCCGAACTCATCGATCAGGCCGTTGGCTTTAGCTTGCGTTCCGGTCCAAACGCGGCCCTGGCCGAGGGTGTTGGCTTCTTCGTTCGTTTTGTTGCGGCCCTTGGCGACCTTTGGAATGAAACTGTCGTAATAGACGCTGCCGATCTGGCTTTCCATGCGGGCGCGTTCTTCGGGCGTCCATTTTTCGGTTGCACGGAAGATGCCGGCGTTCTTGCCGCGCATTGTGTATTCGTTGGAAACGCCGATCCAGTCGTAAAAGCCCTTAATGTTTGGCTTGAAGACGAAGATGCCAATCGAGCCTGTGATCGTTGATGGTTCGGCGACTATCTTATTTGCGTTGCAGGCGATGTAATAACCGCCGGACGCGGCGACATCACCCATCGAAACGACGACGGGCTTTTTGGCTTTTGCATTTTCGAGCGCGTACCACATCAGATCGGACGCGAGAGCCGAGCCGCCGCCGGAATCGACTCGTAGGACGATCGCCTTGACAGACGTGTCCTTCGCCGCATCATTCACCGCCGCGACGATCGTGTCCGAGCCAACCATTTCGCCATTGAGCGGGCCACTCGACGAACGACCGCTCATGATCGCTCCAGAGGCGTAGATCACAGCGACCTTTTCACCGTTATTGAGGCCCATCGAGTCTGACGGGATTTCACGATATTCACCGCCGCGAACGATCCGCAATTTGTCGCTGTCTTTGTAGCCGAGTTTTGCTTTGAGTTCGGTGTCGACCTGTTCGCGGTAAAAGGCTTCGTCTATGAGGCCGAGTTCTTTTGCTTGTTTGGCGTTGTACGGAGCACCGTCGATTAGTGCTTTCACGTCCTCAACATTTTTTTTGCGCGATTCGGCGATGCCGGCTGTAAAGCGGGTGAAATATTCGTCCAGAACAGCATTGATGACCTCACGCTGGCCGTCGCCCATTGTTGTTTTTGTGTACTGGTCGGGTGCGCTCTTGTATTTCGGGCCGATCTGGATGGCATCGACCTCGACACCGA